>CAWUTM010000067.1:0-13192 GCA_963925755.1 uncultured Sulfurimonas sp.
GCTGATGGAATTGCCGTACGTGATACTTCAAAAATAACACTTGAGTACGCTCTCCAAAATGTAGATAGGGTTATTAGCGTAGATGATGAAGAAATCGCAAGTGCCATACTGTTTCTTTTGGAGAAACAAAAACTTGTGGTAGAAGGTGCTGGCGCTGTTGGCGTAGCTGCGCTTCTTCATAATAAAATAGATAACATAAAAGGTAAAAAAATAGCTATTGTTCTTAGCGGTGGGAACATGGATGTTACTCTTCTTTCACTTATTATTGAAAAAGGTTTACTTAAATCTGGACGTAAGATGAAGCTGACAGTAACTTTAGTGGATAAACCAGGTTCACTTAAACGTTTCACAGAGATATTACAAGAACTCAATGCAAACATAGTTCATATAGCTTATGATAGGACTTCAGTATCTCTTGCTTATGGTGACGCGAATGTGACTGTACATATGGAAACAAAAGGTCATGAACATCAACAAAGCATAGAAAAAATGCTCAGACAAGAGGATTACTTAAGGGAGTAGTGAGATACATGAAACCTTTTATAAAAAAGTCTCTTGATGAAGCTATAGTTCTCTTAAAAATCATTGATAATAATACATTAGTTGTTATCGATGCAAACACTACCATTAGACTTTTGGACAAAAATAGTTTAGAAATGATAGAGGGTTTTAAAGTAAAAATCAATCATCAATATTATAAGTCCAGAGTTACTGACTTTAGTAGTGATGGTAATTATTTCGCTACACTCAGCGCTAATGCTAGAGAGGCAAAACTTTATAATGCGAAGAGTAAAAAGATAGTTTCAAAAGTTGATAGACACCAAGGGGAAGTCTCATGTGTTGGAATTGACCCACAGAGTAGATATATGTTCTCATGTGGTGATGATGGAAAAACTTTTGCTATAGATGTGAAAAGTGGAAAACTAATGTTTACTCTTCCTCTGCATACGGATACCATAAACGATATAGTGTTTAGTGATAACGCCAACTGGGTTGCTACCGCAAGTTATGATCGAAGAATTTCTCTTTTTAACCTTATGACAATGTCTTCAAAAATAAAGCTAAAAGCACATTCTAAAGCTGTTATAAAACTACTTTTTTTGTCTAAAAATAGGCTTATAAGCGTAGATAAGGGTTCCTCTGTAATTATATGGGACATCCATACAGGAAAAGTTCTTCATAGAATTGCAGGAGTTCATGATGATGTTGTTAGTGTTAGTAAAAGTGATGATGATAAGTTCTTATTTTTAGGGACAGCCTTAGGCTATGTTGTTGTGTATGACTTAAATACCTATGAGTTACTATCCATGGACTATATTAAACTAAAGTCATCAATAATATCTATGGTCTTTAATCAATCAAACAATACTTTAATAGTGGGTACCAAGGATGGTCAATTACTAAGTTATGATATTTTTGATGGGGAAAGCGAGTTAAATGACCTCCTTAAACTAAAACAGTTTTCTAGTATTGAAAAAAAGGTAAAAGCCAATCCGATACTTGCAAATACCCAAGCATATCAATTGATGAATAAAATATGGGAAAAAACTTTAACAAATGCTAGAATTGCGCTGCAGAATGGGGATAAGAAAAAAGCGGAGGCTTTTTTTGAGTTCTTTACGGGAGTTGCATCTAAAAATGCTAAGATTCAAGAGACCATTTTGGAATATGATGAGTTCCCAAAATTTGCACTTTTAGCTAAACAAGGAAAACTTTCCCTTGCATATAGTTTAGCAAATAATCATCCAATGTATAAAGAATCTAAAATTTATAAATCACTCGAAGAGAGGTGGAAAAAGAGTTTTTCACAGGCTCAAAAATGTGCTATAGAACCAAATGGACTTCAAAAAGCAAAGGATATTTTAGCTCCTTATAGAGGTATAAGTGAAAAAACTAAAATTATTCAAGATTTAGTGACGCAATTCGCTGTATATAATAGATTTTCTAAAGAACTCTCTAAAAAGAATTTTAAAAACTGTTTTGAACTCATTAAACAAAATAAATTTTTAAAAAGCTTTCCAGAGTATGGTGTTATCACACGCTATGGCGACAATCTATATATAAAAGTTCAAGAGTTTATGAATAAAAACGATACGCATTCTGCTAGTAAGCTACTCGAAGTACTACGTGACTTTGATGATTTTAAAGAGGATGTAATAGAACTATATAAAGAAATAGAGTATAAACAAAAGTTTTTTAACGCCCAAGAAATAGATGATAAGATTTCGGCATATAATATAATGTCAGAAGTAGAGAGTCTAGTAAATAGTAAGTATGGAAAACAACTTCAAGTGCAGTGGAGTAAAGATTTAGAAATAGCCAATACTTACGCTTCTAGAGGGGATTCTATTGGAGTTAAAAAATCATTAGATAATTACATGAAGACATCTTCAAAGTATGTACCCATAGCCACTGTTTTTTCATGGTGTCATATGGTACAACTAGAAGATGCTTTAGATAATAGTTTAGAACAAAATCATCTTGAAAAAGGTATTAAAAATTATATTAAGAATTTTTCAAAAGATGAGAGTATAGAATATTTATTTGATAATATGAAAAATAAATATAAAAAATCTAAACTAAACTTTGAGCTTCTGACTCAAGGTTCTCTTAGTGCATGGAAACCCTCTATGATAGTACATTCAATCTTAGACTAGGATTTATCTTAGAATTTATCTTCGAATTTAACCTCTAATATAGCTATGGTTTCCTATAATAAGCGAATTTTAAATTTATAAATTATTAGAGGAGACTTTTCATGCAAATAAGCGGCGCACAAATGGTTATAGAAGCCTTTATCGCAGAGGGCGTAACTACAGTTTTTGGTTACCCTGGTGGAGCTATTATGAATGTCTATGATGAGATATACAAACAAGATGGTTTTGAACATATTTTAAATCGTCATGAACAAGCATCTATACATGCGGCTGAAGGCTATGCAAAAGCTAGTGGTAAAGTTGGTGTGGCAATGATTACATCCGGTCCCGGTTTTACAAATGCGGTCACTGGTTTAGCAGATGCTTATATGGACTCTGTTCCTATGGTTGTTGTCTCAGGGCAAGTGCCTATGAGTCTTATAGGTACTGATGGTTTTCAGGAGATAGATGCTGTTGGTATCTCTCGTCCTTGTACGAAACATAACTACCTTGTAACAGATGCCGCGGATTTACCTCGTGTTCTTAAAGAAGCTTTTTATATAGCTAGAACTGGTCGTCCAGGTCCTGTGCATGTTGATATTCCTAAAGATGTTACTGCACAAATAGCTGAGTTTAACTATGACATTGAAGTAGATATTGAAACATATAAACCTCATGTTAAAGGAAATCCCCGTCAGATTAAAAAAGCTATGGAAGCTATCGCAAAAGCGAAGCGTCCACTTTTTTATCTTGGTGGTGGTGTTATTAACTCAGGTGCTTCCAAAGAGGTAAGAGAGTTTGTTCATAAAACAGGAATTCCCGCGGTTGAAACATTAATGGCTCGTGGTGTTTTATCTTACGATGATGAACTTCTTGTTGGTATGCTTGGTATGCACGGTTCATATTCTTCAAATATGGCTATGAGTGAGACTGATTTAGTTATTGGTCTTGGCGCTAGATTTGATGACCGTGTAACTGGAAAGCTTTCAGAATTTGCTAAAAACGCAGATGTAATTCATGTTGATATAGACCCGGCATCTATTTCTAAACTTGTAAACGCCGACTTCCCGATTGTTGGGGATTTAAAAAATGTTGTAACTGATATGTTAAAGCAGATTGACAAGATAGATAGTGATAAGTATGAGTCGTGGAGAGAAACAATTGTTAATTTTAATGAACTTCATCCTCTAACTTTTCACGAAGACTCTGATAGACTTAAGCCTCAATGGGTTGTAAAACGTGTTGGTGAACTTCTAGGTGATAGTGCCAATATCTCTACTGATGTTGGACAACATCAGATGTGGGCTGCACAATTTTATCCATTCTCGCGTCCAAACCAGTGGATCACTTCTGGTGGACTTGGTACTATGGGCTTTGGTTTTCCAGCGGCTATTGGTGTTAAAGCCGCATGTCCAGACAAGACTTCTATAAACTTTACAGGTGATGGTTCAATTCTTATGAATGTTCAGGAGTTAATGACTGCGGTTGAAAAGAAAATTCCAGTTATCAACATCATACTTAATAACAACTTCTTGGGTATGGTTCGTCAGTGGCAAACACTTTTTTATGATAAACGCCACTCTGAAACAGATTTAACGGTTCAACCTGACTTTGTAAAACTTTCAGAAGCTTTTGGTGGAATAGGGTATAGAGTTAAAACTAAAGAAGAATTTGATGCTGCTCTAAAAGACGCAGTTGAAAAAAATATAGTTGCTTTTATAGAGGTAATCGTTGAAAGATTTGAGAATGTTATGCCGATGGTACCATCAGGTGGTAGTCTATTTAACATGATGTTATTAGAGAAAAAGGAGACAAAATAATGACTGAAAGTAGTGAAAGAAGAGTAGTTTCAGTTATCGTTGCAAATGAGGCAAGCGTATTATCACGTATCACAAACCTTTTCTCTGGTCGTGGTTATAACATCACTTCTTTAACAGTTGCTCCTATCCCTGATAGTAAGTACTCGCGTTTAACTATCGTTACAGCGGGTTCTGTTCGTGTTATAGAACAGATTACTAAACAACTTCATAAACTTATTCCTGTACTTAAAGTATATGAACATGCAGATATGGTTGAAAAAGAGATGGCACTAGTAAAGTTTCCAGTAACAGAAAACCTTACAGACATAGATACGCTTTGCCGTGCTTATAATGGAAAGATTGTAAATAGTGGCGAAAATGTAATCATAGTAATGGTGGCAGATGAGCCTCATAGAGTTGATAGCTTTTTAAGTGTGATTAAGCGCTATAACCCAAAAGAAATAGTTAGAAGTGGTGCAGTAGCACTGGAAAGATAAATACATGAAACTGAGTGAAATTGCTACTTTAATCGGAGCAGAGTTTAGTGGTGAAGATAAAGAAATAAAGGGTATGAATACTCTTTGCGACGCTTCATCCGACGAACTCTCTTTTGTAGCAAATACTAAGTATGTAAAAGAAATAGCTACCTCAAACGCAGGAGCTATCATTGTAGATAAAAATACAAAAGATGAAGTTCCTTCTACTTCGGTAGCGCTTGTTGTTGAACACCCTTACTGGGAAATGGCAGTCCTTTCTCAAAAATTCTCTCAAACACTTGAAGATGTTAATTCTCCTAAAGCGAACATAGGAGAGGGAAGCATAGTCTCACCAAAAGCAGAGCTTGCAAATGGGGCTACAATAGGTAAAAACTGTCATATCATGGCAGGGGCTTATGTAGGTTCAAACGCAGTTATTGGAGAGAATACTATACTATACCCTAATGTGGTTGTATACAGGGATTGTCATGTCGGTAGTGAGTGTATTATTCATGCGGGTAGCGCTATAGGTAGTGATGGTTTTGGTTTTGCGTCAAATAAACTTGGTGAACATAAAAAAATCTATCATAACGGAAACGTTGTCATTGAAGATGATGTAGAAATAGGTTCAAACACTTCTATAGATAGGGCTGTGTTTGGAAAGACTCTGATTAAAAAAGGCTCGCGTTTAGATAATCTTATTCATATCGCACATAATTGTGAGGTTGGTGAGTATAGTGTTATTGCAGGTCAGACAGGACTTGCCGGTTCATCCAAACTAGGAAGAAGCTCTGTGTTTGGAGCTCAGTCTGGTGTGGCGGGACATCTTGAAATAGCACCGTTTAATACTTTTGCGGCTAGAACAGGTGTGACAAAGAGCATCAAAGAGAGTGGGCAAGTATTCGCTGGTTTTCCTTTTATGAATCACAAATCATGGCTTAAAATTCAGGCGAAATTAGCTAGACTTATCAAATAAAATTATATAAGGATTAATATGTCAAAAACAATTGCATTAAGCGGAACAAAAAAAGGTGTTATTTCAGTAACAAAAATAGATGAGCCCTATGGAGCAGGAAGTGCGAGTGTAGCTAGCATAGGAATATCTTTAAAAGGAGATGATGAAAATCCAGAATGGAAAGTTCATCTTCCTATGGATAATCTGGATGCGGTTATCCATGCGTTAGAAGCGCTTAAAAAGTAAGGTTCCCCTTACTTCTATAAATTCTTAACAGAAAAAAAATTAGTTTTTTACCCTCAAGGGGTACCTAGTCCGCAGTGACCTTTAGGTCTTTGACAAACTCTTCTATTCTCTTAATACCTGTACGAATACTCTCTATGTCAGTTGCAAAACTAAATCTAAAATATCCTTCACTTCCAAAACCAACACCTGGAACAACCGCTACTTCTTTTTGAGCAAGTAAATCTTTTGCAAATTTGAGTGAGTCTGAACTTTTTTCTTTAATATTTACAAAAAGATAGAATGCGCCATCTGGTTTTAAAACACTCAGTCCATCTATTTCATTGAAAAGTTTTACAGCCTCATCACGACGTAATGCAAACTCTTTTCTCATAATTTCTATATCAGCATCAGCACTACCATTTAAACCGGCTATAGCTGCCATCTGAGTGATAGAATTGATATTTGACGTACTTTGAGACTGAAGCTTCTTAGTAGCTTTGATGAGTGCTGTATTATGTGCAGCCATATATCCAAAACGCCATCCTGTCATAGCAACTGATTTACTTAGACCATTGATGGTAACCGTTCTTTCATACATATCTTGGCTTATCGCCGCGCATGATGTAAACTCGCCATCATAAATGAGCTTTTCATACATTTCATCACTCGCTACGATAACATCAGTTCCTTCTAAAACTTTACCTATCGCTGTTAACTCTTCTTTTGAGTAAACACTTCCCGTAGGATTTGATGGAGTTGTAAGTATAAGCATCTTTGTTTTTGGAGTAAGAGCATTTTTTAACTGCTTAGGTGTGATTTTAAATGCAGAAGTCTCATCTGTATGAATCTCAACAACAGTTCCTCCACAATATTTTACTAACTCAGGATAAGTAACCCAGTAAGGAGCAGGAATAATAACTTCATCGCCAACATCAATAGTCGCTGAAAAAAGGTTAAATAATGAGTGTTTTGCCCCATTACTTACGATGATTTGATCATGTGCGTAGGTTAAGTTATTATCGCGTTTGAGTTTTGCGGCTACAGCTTCTTTTAGTGCTGGGATTCCGTCAACGGCAGTGTATTTAGTAAAATCATTATTAATTGCTTGGATTGCTGCATCTTTGATTACTTGTGGCGTTCCAAAGTCAGGTTCTCCTGCTGAAAAACTTAGGATATCTTTTCCTTGGGCCTTTAGCTCTTGAGCAAGTGTTGTAATAGCAATTGTAATTGATTCAGATAGTGTGTTTATGCGGTTTGTAAGCATAAGTCTCCCTCTTTATATATTTGGTATTAAATTATTGTAAAAATTATACATAAATTATAATATATATAAGCTAATAAAGAGAAATAGTTTAGTTCTTCATCGATTTTATGAAAGATTCGTAGATATGTTCTAGTTCTAAATCTTGTTCTAATAGGTTTTTATGATCCTCAACAAGTATATGTTCTAAAATAGCGACACGTTTAAGCATATACTCAAACAGTTCTTTATTTATATCTGGAAGCATGTTATGCATAAGAGGATCTTGATTTCTTCCTTTAGCAATTACATGCGCAGGAATTCCTATAGCAGTTGCATTTTTTGGAACTTCTTTAACAACAACAGAGTTAGCACCAACTTTTGCATATTCGCCTATCTCAATATTTCCTAGAATCTTTGCGCCAGCACCAAGAACAGCGCCACGTCTAATAGTAGGGTGGCGTTTTCCAGAGTCTAATGAGACACCACCTAGAGTAACCCCTTGGTAGATTAAAACATCATCTTCTATGATTGAAGTCTCTCCTATAACAACGCCTATTCCATGGTCGATAAAAACACGTTGACCAATGATAGCAGCAGGGTGAATATCTATATGTGTGAATATTTGAGTGAGTCCCATAATACTTCTTGCAAGTCTTTTAAAGCCTGCTTTATGAAGGCTGTGAGCAACTCTATACCAAGCAATAGCCCAAACACCAGGGTAATTAAAAAGAAAATCTATCTTTGACTTGAGTGCTGGGTCATTCTTATACGCATTTGCAAAGTCACTTTTAATATCTGAATAAATTCCCATTGAAAACCTTAGTTGGTAGTTCGTAAATATCCATTTTGGTGAACAAATACTTTTAATAGTGTAAGTGTATCCGTTTTTTCTTTTTCTGTAATAAAAGTACTTGAGGCTAGCTCTTTCTCAAGTTTGTTTAAGATTTTCTCTGAGTCATAACCCATTGAATCCACTATCTCTAAAATATTTTTGGACTCTAATTCATTTTTTATTTCATAAGAGTCTTCATTAATTATAATTGTATATTCACTAGGATGCGTAAATAAGTTATGCGCCATTCCTAAAGCTTCTTGGTAGGCACCTGTATTAAAGAAGGCTAAAAAATAGTCTTGATTTTTAAGGTTTATATCATGTAAGTACAGAGGCTTATCTGGATTGAAGCCTATTTCACCATCACTATCACAAGTAATATCCCAGATAGACGCGGCTCTCATAGCTTTAGTATCGAGATGGTGTATGGGCATGACCGGAAAATGCTGTTTTAAACCCCAATAATCTGGAAGGCTTTGAAAGATCGAAGCATTTATCAGGTATCTCTCTTGTAGATTAACTTGAAGCTGGTTTAGCTCATCAGTATTCATTGAAGAAGAAAGAATAAGTGACTTTTTAATGATGTTATGTACTAAAATCTCCGCATTAGAACGATCCTGAAGATTTATATACCCTAAATCAAAAAGAGTTAAGAGCGACTCGATATGGTCAAGCGCGTCATGAAGGTATTCTATACAGTTTTCTTTATTTAGTTTTTGATAAAGATAGTTTAATTCTTGAATAAGTGGAGGATTATCATCTTTTAGCTTTAGTGATTTCTCTTGATAATCTTGTGTAAATAGTTCTAATACAGGTGTGATGAGTACAGAGTGAGAGGCAACAATAAACCTTCCTGATTCTGTATAAATATTTGGGTGCTTTACATTTTTGGCATCCATAATCTCGCCAAGCAGAAAAACAACAGAGCTTGCAAATTCATCTACTGAGTAGTTTTTTGATTCAGACTTTATATGTTGATCATACTCAACTGCCAATCCCCCTCCTATATTAACACTTTCTAGTCCATCAGCACCCATCTTTTTAATTTCAGCATAAATGTTTCCAGCCTCTCTTAAAGCTTTTTTTAGAGGAGAAATATCGGATATTTGAGAGCCTATATGAAAATGAACCATGTAGAGATGGCTTAGGAGGTTTGCGTCTTGAAGTAGATTTATTGCCTCTAATATCTCTGTAGATGTTAGTCCAAACTTTGCATCCATTCCTGCGCTTTTAGCCCAAGTTCCACTTCCTGTACTATGCAAACGCACTCTAATACCGATATTAGGAATTTTTAGGTTTGATTCACGAGAAACTTCAATTATTGTTTGAAGTTCACCTAAACCTTCAATGGTAATTGTGACATTATGCCCACTATGGGCAGCCATAAATGCTAAGGTAACCATTTCTTTATCTTTAAAACCATTGATTGTAATGTCTGCACCTGTTTTATTTGCATTCATTGCTAAAATAAGTTCAGCCTTACTTCCAGCTTCAAAGCCGTAGTTAAAGTCTTCTCCTCCATCTGAGATAGCTTCTACAACAGAAGGAAATTGATTTACTTTGAGTGGAAAGACAGCTCTGAAGTTTGCCTGATAGTTATTTCTTTGTATAGCATTTGCATAAGAAGCGTAGAGGGTCGTAATCTGTTTTTTAATGAGATGAGGAAATCTTAGTAAAATAGGGCCTCGTGTACCGTTAGTACGAAGTTCTTTTGTGATATCGTAAAGAGAAGGTTGTGATTTATGGTTTATATGAACTTCATCATCTTTTATAATGAAGTTATCATTTGCCCAAATATCTAGTCCGTATTGATTCATTTAGTTAGCCTTAGAGGTGGAGTTTATAGTGAAAGTGATATCTATGTCTTTTATGCTCTTTTTCCCCATAACAGCTAGTGCAACCTTCATACTTTTTACTAGATTGTTATAATAATTACCAATTTTTTGACCCTGTTTTATAACAAAGACTTCCCATGAAAGATGTACAATATCCACTTAGAAATCCTTGAGAAATATAACTTTTTCTGATTTAGATTCTAAATCTTTGACCCATATAGTGCCATCTTTTATTTCATTCGTACCAATGACACAGCAAAATTTAGCATTTATTCTGTCTGCGCCTTTAAGATGGTTTTTTAAGTTTTTAGCTTTAAACTCACAGTTGACTTTTTGGGAACCGCGTTTTTCTTGTGTAAGACGAACAACAAGGTCTATAGCTTCTTCATCCATTGCACCTATGTAATAACCCTCGCGTTTACTCTCAGGCATAACTATAAGTTCCATTAAGCGTTCTATTCCCATGGCAAAACCAACAGCAGGAGTGGGGCGACCATCTAAAAACTCAACAAGTCTGTCGTATCGTCCTCCACCAGCTATTGCACTTTGACTGCCTATGTCGTCACTAACAAACTCAAACGCGGTTTTAGAGTAGTAGTCTAGTCCACGAACGAGATTTGTATCTATCTCGTAATCTACACCATTATCAGCTAGTATCTTTTTAAGCTTTGTGAAGTCACTCTCACAACCATCGCATAATGAGTTTAAAAGTTTTGGTGCGTTTTCATAAAGAGTTTGGCATTTAGTATTTTTACAGTCTAGGACACGAATCGGATTTGTATCGAGTCGTCTTACACAATCTTCACAAATGCCATCTTTACATTCTGTTACAAATTTAACAAGATTAGCTTTATAATCAGGCATACAGTTTTGATCGCCCAAAGAATTTAGTTGTAGTCTATAACCAATGCCACAGCGTTTGAGAATGTCACTAGTCATCATAATCATAGTCGCATCTTCATAAACACTGTCTACCCCAAAGCTCTCAACGCCAAACTGGTGGAACTGACGAAGGCGTCCTTTTTGAGGACGTTCATAGCGGAACATAGAACCATGGTAAAAGAAGCGGTGAACACCACCGGCCTTGTCAAGTTTCTTTTGTATAAAGGCACGAACAACACCCGCTGTTCCCTCTGGACGTAGACAAACGTCATTTTCGCCCTTGTCTGTAAACTGATACATCTCTTTTCCAACAATGTCACTAGACTCGCCAACACTGCGTTTAAATAGAGCAGTCTCTTCTAAAAGAGGAGTTTCGATGAAATGAAAACCATACTTTTGCGCCACGTCAGTCGCTGTATTTATGAAGTAAGTAAAACGTTCATAATCCTCACTTAAAATATCATTCATTCCTCGAAGAGACTTAACCATTTGTATCCTTTATATATATTAGTGCAAGGATAGCATTTTTTAACTTTTATTTTAATGACAACCTCTTTTGAAGCCAAAAAATAGTAGAATTAATTAATAAAAATAGGGGAACACTATATGTCATTTTCATCTTTTAACCTTTCTAAGAAGATATTAAAATCAGTAGAAGAAAAAGGTTATAACACTCCAACAGCAGTCCAAAAAGAGGTTATCCCTTTAGCCTTACAAAAAGAAGACATAATTGTACGGGCACAAACGGGAAGCGGTAAGAGCGCTAGTTTTGTGTTGCCCATATTACAGATGTGGAGCCAAAGTAGAGATAGCGCTAAAAAAGGGAAGATTAAAGTTCTTGTTTTGACTCCTACGAGAGAACTCACTATACAAGTGGCTTCCGCGTTTGAAGAGTTTGGGGCTAATTTAGAAAAAAAACCTCAGGTGATTAGCGTTGTTGGTGGAGAAAAAATAGGCGATCAACTTTTTGACATTCAACAGGGTTGTGACATTTTAGTGGCGACAAGTGGGCGTTTTCTAGACTTGTTAAGTAAAAAACAAATGAACCTTTCTCATTTAGAATTTTTTGTTTTAGATGAAGCTGATAAGATGCTCAGTGAAGGATTTGAAGAAGAATTAGGGCTCATTTTAGAAGCCATTCCTAAAGAGAGACAAAATCTTATGTTCTCTGCAACCTATCCAAAAAAGATGCAAGCAATAGTCTCTAAAGTATCTCTAAACGCGAGGGAAGTAACATTAGAATCAACTCCAGTAGTTGAGCTAATTCAGCAAAGAGTCATAGTTGTAGATCGTGAAAAACGCGGACCATTGCTTCGAGAGTTGTTTAAAGCGAATAAATGGCGTTTAGTTCTTGTTTTTATGGCGAACAAACGTGCAACTGACAACATCGCAGAAAAGTTTAGAAAATATAAAATAGAGGCAGCATCTTTTAACGCGGACCTAGACCAAGACGTTAGAAATGAAACTATACAAGCATTTAAAGATGCGAAGATAAATATACTATTTGCAACAGATATCGCTGCTCGTGGTTTGGATATTAACGATATAGATTGTGTTATAAACTATGACCTACCACGTTCACCTGCTGATTATATTCATAGAATTGGAAGAACAGCTAGAGCAGGGAAGTCTGGAGTAGCTATCTCTTTTATAGACCATGAGTCAGAAGAACATTTTAAACTCATAGAAAAACGCAGTGAAATTAAACTCAAAAGAGAAAGTATGGAAGGGTTTGAACTTCTAGGAGAAGTTCCTGTAAAAGTAAAAGGACCAGCACCCGTAAAAGGCAAAGGTAAGAGTAAAAAAGATAAGTTAAGAGAACAAAAAGCTTTAAAAGAAGCTAAAAAAATATAAGAAGGGTATTTATGACTAATGAAGAAATAGTACAAGAATTTAAAGACTTTGACAAAGACAAATATAGCCTAGTGATTTCAACCACAAGCAGTGAGAATTCTCCTCTAACAAATTATGCGCCATTTGTGAAAATAGACGAAGATTATTTCGTAAGTGTAAGCCAGAACCTTCCACACTATACAAATATGATAGAAACAAAAAAAGCACATATACTCATAATAGAAGATGAGGCAACTGCAGACCATATCTATGCGAGAAAAAGACTCTACTTTAGCGCATCTTGCATACAAGAAGAAGATACTGAAAAGATTTTCAAGCTCTTTGATGAAAGATACGGTGATAAACTCTCTTTTTTACGAACGATGAAAGATTTTAGAATAATAAAAATCACACCAGAAGAAAAAAGTCTAGTACTTGGTTTCGGAGCAGCTTATAAAATGGATGTTAATGGTAAT
>CAWUTM010000068.1:0-10922 GCA_963925755.1 uncultured Sulfurimonas sp.
AAAAAGTTCAGTATGTCAAACGCGACGCTATAAAGAAAATAATTGCAGCTTGGATTATAACTGTTCCTGCAGCAGCTACACTATCAGCGATACTCTTTTATATGATTAGAGGGATAATGGTTTAAGCCTAAACCATGTCCAAAGCATTTTGAACCTTAATGGCTTGAACATGTTCCCTCACATCATGCACTCTCACTATAGACGCTCCATTTTTAAGAGCTTCTAAGTGAATAGTTAATGTCCCGCTTAATCTATCTTCCACCTCAGCCTCAACTATACTATTTATCATTGACTTTCTTGAAGCGCCTATAAGTATAGGTTTTCCAAGCGTAGTGAAATGTTCTAAGTTTTTAATCAAGTTAAGATTATCTTCTAGTCTTTTTCCAAAGCCGACACCAACGTCTACGACTATATCTTCTATACCAAAGCTTTGCGCTTTATTTATTCTCTCTTGTAAGAATGTATAGACTTCACTTAGTACGTCTTCATAGTGTGGGTTATCTTGCATACTCTGAGGTTCCCCCTGCATATGCATAATGACAACTGTTGCTTTGTATTTTGCGCATACCTCGCATACTTCGTCATTTTGTAATCCAGTGATATCATTTACTATAGAGAAACCTGAACTAAGTGCATATTCTATAACACTTGGTTCATAGCTATCTATACTAAATTTCACTTTATCATAAAGCTTTTTTACTTTTATAAGGTCAATAATGGGCTTTACTCTTTGAAGTTCTTGCGTTGCGCTCACGCTATCAGCATTTGGACGGGATGAAACGCCACCTATATCTATGATAGTGGCACCCTCTTCTATCATACTCTCAATTTTGCACAGAGCATCATTATCTAAAAAATGACTTCCACTAAAGAAACTATCATCATTTGTATTTATAATTCCCATAACATCTATCTTACTTGGCTTGTGAGTCTTAGTAAACTCTCCAAGCTTATGCGCTAGCTCTTTTAAACCAAAAGGCTGCGCTAACTCTTTTCTTGCCAAGGTTTTGAGCTGAGATGTTGTTGCTATAAGAAGAGTATCAACAAAGGGAGTTTTTGCTAACACCGTACCACGAGGAACAGCTAAGTCTGCACCGATAGACAGAGCGTCTTGTTTAAGAATATTTGCCCCACCAACATTGAGGTTTTTGATGCGTATAATATGTACCTTCGCTTTTGAGGCTAAGATACTCACTCCACCACCATCTACATTTAACTCTTTGAGATATCTTTTTATATCTATGCTTGAAGATAGTTTTTCTACAATCACTATCTATCCTGCGCGAAGCTCATAAGAAGCATCGCTAAAACACTTTGAGGTCTTGAGTTTAGAGTAAGGAGTCTATAGGCTTTATCAAAATTGTCTAGCTGCAGAGGAGAAAGTATAAGCATATCCGTGACTGTCGCTCTGTGAAATATAGACTCCACTAAAGATTTAGCATCTTCTTTTTTCACTCTTGCATTATCTTTTAAAAAAGTAAATACCTCTTTATAGTCTAATCTCGCAAGATTAATATCCAAAGACTCCACCTTATGTGAGTTCTCTTGTTTTAAAATAGGTAAACGCGAGCGTACCGTTGGCAAAAGGTTTGATTTAGTTGGACTAATAATGATAAATTCTATATTTTTAGGAGGCTCTTCTAGTAGTTTTAAAAGAGAGTTTTGCGCGATATCCGTAATGTCGTTAGACCCAATAACAATGTACTTAGTCTGAGACTCGCTTATGTATGCTTCTGCGAGAACCGCTTTGGCATGTTCTATCTTAAAGCTCTCGTCTATAGGTAAAAACTTTACTACTCTACTTGGCTTTAGTTCAAGCTCTAAACGCTCAAACTCTGCTTCTATCTCGTCGGAGATAATTATATGGCTCCTTGTTTGATTAAGAGCTTGCATCTACTTCTCCGAACATACAAGCATTAAGAGAACCATTAAAAAGTCTATAAAGTTGTAACAGCTTAATATCTAAGATTGGGTCGTATGATTTAAGCGTAAAAGCGTTGTTAAACTCTTCGTCAAACATCCAAAAATAACTATCGCTTTTTCTTTTAGCAATATCACAGCGTTTATCATTACCCTTGCCAATGTACCAAAAGAAAAAGTCCTCTTTATAAGAAAGGGAAATTATATCATCCATTGTTTCGATCATTTCACCACCGCTTACATTGTTATAATGTGGATAAATGTTGTCAATACTAATTATTGGGATAAGGGGTCGCTCAATTGTTGCGCCATTTAATGAAGTCAGTATATAGTTTTCAAGCCATTTTCTCTTCTCGTCCGTAATGAGAATAATAGTCCGACCTTGAAGAACTTGTTCAAGTGCGAGTGCCGTAGTTTTCGCCCACTCAAATCTATACTCTTCTAACCAAGAGAGACTAGCACCCTCATCACGAATAGCATCTAAACTCCAGTGCGCAAAATTAGATGTCTGTGTTGCTGGCATAAGGTTCTACTTCTCTAGCTCGTAAGCTTCATGAAGTCCACGAACGGCAAGTTCCGCATACTTCTCTTTTATAACCATAGAAACTTTAATCTCAGATGTTGAAATCATGTTTATATTGATGTTATTTTTCGCCATAGTTGAGAATGCTTTTGCCGCAACACCAGTATGGCTTCTCATACCTACGCCAACGACAGAAACTTTACAAATGTCTTCGTTATAAGAATCAGCTTTGACTTCTCCACTTTGAACAAATAAATCTACAATAGATTTTGCGTCATGAAGATCACTTACTGGAACGGTAAAGTCGATGTTAGTAGTTCCATCATGTGCCTTATTTTGGATAATCATATCAACGTTCACCTCAGCAGTTGCTAATTTATTAAAAATGTCAGAAGCAATTCCAGGTCTATCTTTGACACCCATTAATGAGATACGTGCTTGGTTTCTATCTAATGCTATTCCGCTTACTAATGGTGCTTCCATGATGTTTTCTTCCTTTGTAATTAATGTGCCTTCTTCGTGAGAAAAGCTTGTTCTTGTTACTAAATTTACATTTAACTTTTTCGCCATCTCTACAGAACGATTTTGAAGTACTTTTGCTCCTAGTGAAGAAAGCTCTAACATTTCATCATAAGAGATTTTATCTAGCTTTTTAGCCTTTGGTTCAATACGTGGATCAGTAGTGTAAATACCACTTACGTCTGTATATATCTCGCATAGGTCTGCTTTAAGCGCTCCAGCAATGGCAACGGCAGAGAGGTCACTTCCTCCACGACCGAGAGTTGTTACGTCCCCTAGTTCATTAACACCTTGAAAACCAGCAATAACAACAATTTTTCCTTTTTTTATCGCGTTTACGATATGCTGAGGATTAATCTCTTCAATACGAGCTTTTGTGTGATTGTTATCTGTTAGGATACCCGCTTTTCTGCCAGTCATTGCAGTAGTGCTATGTCCCATCTCTTGAAGCGCAATAGCAAGAAGAGACGCTGTTACACGTTCACCTGCGCTTAAAAGCATATCCATCTCAGCTTGTCCTGGGTTTTTAGAGAAATGCTCTGCATACCCAACAAGTTTGTTTGTTTCTCCACTCATTGCTGAAACAACCACTACGATGTCATTACCCGCTTTTTTAGATTCACTTACGCGATTTGCCACATTTTGAATGCGCTCTAAATCACCAACGCTAGTTCCACCGAATTTTTGAACTATTAACATTTACAATAATCCCTCTTCTTTAAAATAATTTATCACTTTTTCATACACAGGTTTTTTAAAATGAGCTGTTACGTTTAATGAGTCTTCTACGCTTACAAATTTATGCGAAATAAATTCTGGGTGCTCAGTGTCTAAGTTTATCTTCGCGTTTACACTTAGTTTTACTAAAAAATAACGTTGTGTTTGTCCCTTAAAAGGCTTCATTCTCTCTGCTACTTTTGCTGGAAAGTCATAAGAGATCCATTCTGGATACTGGGAGACTATGCTTGCGTCCGCAGTTCCAATCTCCTCTTCCATTTCACGGAAAAGAGCGTCTTCTACTTCTTCGCCCTCGTCAATCCCACCTTGAGGAAACTGCCACATATCGGCTAAGTCATTTCTCTGGGCTATAAAAATCTCTTTTTTCTTTGGATAGTGATGTGAAACAATAATCATCGCCACATTTGGACGATAGGAATCTTTTTTATTCATTCATTAAACCTGTCTATTAATTATCGCGATTATACAAAAATAGTGATTAAAGTAATATAATTTACTAAATAATAGCTATACTTCGGTCATGCTATTATATATTCATATCCCTTTTTGTGACTCAAAATGCTCCTACTGTGCGTTTAACTCTTATGTTGACAAGTTTCACCTCAAACGCGACTACATGGCTGCGCTAAAGTTGCAACTTGAATATGAACTTCAACGATTTCAAACTAAAGAAGATTCAATTGAAACAGTTTTCATAGGAGGAGGAACGCCTTCTACCGTTTCGCCTGAACTATACCAACCTATTTTTGAACTTTTAGAACCATACCTCAAAAAAGACATAGAGATAACAAGTGAGGCAAACCCAAACAGTGCCACTTACGAGTGGCTTGATGGTATGTATAAACTTGGTGTCAACCGAATCAGTTTTGGAGTACAGAGTTTTGATGCCCAGAAACTAAAAGTACTTAATCGCGCCCACACTCCAGCCATGGCCAAAGAAGCTCTTTTAAACGCTCAAAAAGTCGGTTTTAAAAATCTTTCACTTGACCTCATTTATGCGACACTTGGGGATACGAAAGAACTTATCCAAAATGACATTGAGACTGCGTTTACTCTCCCTATAAATCATTTAAGCGCTTACGCTCTTACAATTGAAGAAGGTACCGCCTTTGAGAACAAGCCCCAAATGAGTTCGGAACGTTTAGAACTTACCGAGTGGATATTTGAGACTATACAGAACAAAGGACTCCCTCAGTACGAAATAAGCAACTTTGGAACATACCAATCTTCTCATAATAAAGGATACTGGTTATACAAAGACTACATTGGCGCTGGAGCAGGTGCTGTTGGTAAACTGACAAATCAGCGTTTTTATCCAAATCCAATCATTGAAGAGTATATAGAGAATCCTACAATCATGAAAACAGAAGAGTTAAGCGATGAGGACATTCATATTGAAAAATTATTATTAGGAATGCGTTCTGTCATTGGGGTAGAGGCATCTCTTCTAAAAAAAGATGAGCTACAAAGAGCCACTCTACTTTTAGATGAAAAAAAGCTTGAGTTTACAAATAATGCTTTTTACAATAAAGACTACCTTTTAGCAGATGAAATTGTGCTCTTTTTAACCTCATAAAAGTATTGTTTAGCTAAAATCACAACTATTAAATAATTAAGAGGTTTTATTATGTTTGGCATGGGATTTACCGAGATACTTATCATCGCTGTTATCGCCATACTATTTCTCGGTCCAGATAAACTTCCGGGAACCTTAGTTGATATAGCGAAATTTTTCAAAAATGTTAAAAGCACAGTAGGTTCGGTCAAAGACTCACTCGAACAAGAAATGAATGTCAGCGACATCAAACAAGAAGCTTTAGCATACAAAGCCAAACTAGAAAAAGCCGCTTCAAGTCTAGATGGTTTCAAAGATGTCAAAGGAACTGTTAGTAAAGAAATTACGAGCATTGCACAGAGCGTGACAAATAATGAACTACCCACAGACACAGTAAAAAAAGCTGATACTACTCCGCAAGAAGTGACCTTTAAAAAGAAAAAGAAAATACCAGAACAAGAAGAAGATATAACAGATGTTTGATGAACTAAAACCACACCTTGTAGAGTTAAGAAAAAGACTTGGCATCTCTGTTTTAAGTCTTATAGTTATGTTCTTTGTTATGTTTTACTTTCATGAAATCATTCTTAACTGGATGGTGGAGCCTCTTAACATAGCGCTTATAGAAGTTGGTAAAAAGTCCCTTCATGCAGCAGAGGGAATGGTAACAACTTCTCAAGTAGGTGGTGCGTTTTTTGTAGCGCTAAAAGTTTCTTTCTTTGCGGCCATCATGGCAGCACTTCCCATCATCCTTTCGCAAATCTGGCTTTTTATCGCGCCAGGTCTTTACTCTAGTGAGAAAAAGATGATTATTCCCTTCGTTATCGGGGGGACTATTATGTTCCTTATAGGCGTTTTATTCGCTTACTATATTGTTACGCCTTTTGGTTTTGACTTTTTGATTACTTTTGGTAGTTTTAAATTTACTCCTCTTATAAACATAGAAGATTACGTAGGCTTTTTCACAAAAATTCTTTTTGGTTTTGGTATGGCGTTTGAACTTCCAGTTTTCGCGTACTTTCTCGCTCTCTTAGGTCTTATAAACGATAAACAAATGAAAGAATTTTTTAAATACGCCGTTGTTATTATCTTCGTAGTTGCCGCGCTTTTAACACCACCCGACGTTCTTACTCAACTTCTTATGGCCGGTCCACTCATCATACTTTATGGACTTTCTATTCTTATTGTAAAGGCTGTTAATCCTTACAAGGAAGAAGAAGATGATGATGAAATTGAAGAGGAGTTAGATGAAGAAGAGAAGCAGACTTCTTAAATGGAAAATCCTGAATTATTAACAGCTAGCTATGATTTTACTCTTCCAGAGAATCTCATAGCTACCCACCCTGCTTCACCCCGCGACCATGCAAAACTTCTCGTGTATGATAGAAAAACCAACACCATTACTCACAGTTTTTTTTATGACTTTGAAAAGTATATTCCAAAAGGCTGTGCCCTTATTTTTAACGACACAAAGGTTATAAAGGCAAGACTTTTTGGGCACAAACCTAGTGGTGGAAAACTAGAACTCCTTATAAATAGAGCCCTAAACGCGGTAGATATCAATGTATATATCCGTGGTAAAGTCAAAGTTGGAACTATTATCTTGTTTGATGAGGGCTTAGTTGCACAAGTTAAAGAGCTAAAGACTGATGGAAGCCGCAATGTAAACTTTTCTCAAAACAGTATAGACCTGCGTTTTGAAGAGTTACTCCCAATCATTGACAGAATTGGTCACATACCTCTTCCTCCGTATATCCAAAGAGAAGATAATGATGCAGATGCAAATGAGTATCAAAGTGTATTTGCAAAAGAAGAAGGTGCCGTAGCCGCGCCAACCGCATCCCTTCACTTTACGGAGGAGCAACATAAAAGAGTATGTGAGAATTTTCAACATGCCTATGTAACGCTTCATGTTGGAAGTGGTACTTTTAAACCAGTTGACGCGGAAGTTATAACTGAGCATCCTATGCATTCTGAGTATTACGACATATCAAACGCGGCCAAAGACGTACTTGACTCAGACACACCAGTTTTGAGCATTGGGACAACATCCACAAGAACTGTAGAGTTTTACGACAAGCATGGTAAAGTTCAAAAAGGCGAAGCAAATCTTTTCTTACATCCTAACAACAAACCCAGCAGAGTAAACCATTTACTGACAAATTTTCATCTACCAAAGTCTACGCTTTTAATGCTAGTCGCTTCATTTGTTGGACTTGAAAAAACTCAAGAATTATATGCGGAAGCTATAAAAGAAGAGTATCGTTTTTACTCTTATGGCGATGCAATGCTAATTATTTAGTACTTTATACTAAATAAACTCTCGCGTTTCGCACATCTATCTCTCCACTCAGTTCAGCTTCAAAAACTCTACTTGGAAATTTTGCAAGTGCCTCGTCATAAGTAGGATTTGTTTTACAAAATTCTAAAAAATCATCACTATTTTTATCAGCTAAAATATTACTCGTACCAAATATAGATACAAATGCGTCAATGTCATAAATAGCTTTTGCCTTGCCCTCTTCTAGGAGTTTATTCGTTGCCGCGCTTTCCCCTATTCTATGAGCTAAGACATATATCTCTTTTCCCATCTTAAGAGCATACTCAACACTTCTCATACTTCCTGAGTTCAAATCTGCGTAAGTGACTACTAAAACATCTCCAAGTGCTACTACAAGCTCATTTCTCAACACAAAATTATACTTTGTAGAAGGAGAGCCTTTTTCAAACTGACTCATCACAAGACCATTCCTTTCGACCTCTTCTATAAGAGTCGAGTTAATAGCTGGATAGCGTTTATCTAAGCCTGTTGCTGCTACAACTATAGTGTTAGATGAACCTGCTGCCTTATGAGCGATAGCATCTACACCTAGTGCCCCTCCACTGATTATGCAAACTCCTGCATTGGAAAGTTTTTGTGCAAGTTCCTGTGTTTTGTGTCTCGCATATTGGTTTGGTTTTCGGCTTCCAACAATAGAAATTTTTTTGTTTTTAAGAAGTTGTGTGTTTCCAATATAAAAAAGTTTTGCAGGGTACTTTTTCATAGACTCGCACTCGTCAATATGAAAATCTACTTCTTGTATCATAGTAATTAAAAGATTTTATTTATATAGATTAGTTCGACGTCTTTAAAGAGTTTTTTAGACTCATAAATAGCCTGAAGCGTATTTTTGTGAGGGTGACCAATAGCCACTGCCGTTCCATGAGTTTTTGCTATTTTTATAGCTTTTTTTATCTGCTTTAACACATACTCTTTTTCCATATGATGATCTAAAAAAACATCCCTTGCTATGTACTCTAGTCCAAAGTTTTTCAGTACTTTAGGAGCTTTAGTCTCGGCCGTTGTTCTGCTGTCAAGAAAATGTATTTTATTATTATTTAGAGCTAAGATTAGTCTATTCATAGCAACTTCATCTGATGTAAATTTACTTCCAGTGTGGTTATTTATATAAGACACTCTAGGGAAAAGCTTTTTTATTGTCCTTATACGACTACTAATCATACTTTGAGAATCATCCACTCTTAAAGTGTTTGGCTCCTCAGCACTAAAATTTTGCGCTTCCATAGGAAGGTGAATCATGTAGAAATTTTCTTTTTCTGCCAACTTTGGTGTGTTTGGCCTGTCCTTACTTGGGGGTAAAAAAGACATGGTCAAAGGCAGTTTTAAACTTTTAATAGCAGCAACTTGAGAACGAGTTCCCACATCATCTATTATTATAGAAAGTCTTGGTTTCTCTGATGAAAGTATTGGTTTACGTTTTATTTCGCGTTTAACTTGTACTAGTTTTACATCATCTAGTTCGTGAGAAGCCGAGACATAAGTTTTAGTGGCTTTTTTAAGTACCTCGTGTAGCCTTTTGGTCACATTTTCTGGTTTTTTTTCTACTGTTTTTTCTAACTTTTTTATAAGTTCTAGTCTTATTTTTTTATCACTATCAGTAGACTTGGAAACTTCAGTTTTAGCGTCTTTATAACCAAAATAATACCCAGCTACTAAAGTACTGAGTACAAATGCGATAAATGCAAGTACCCAAGCGATATATACTAATACTTTAGAACTACTGTTCTTCTTAGAACTCTTTCTTTTTGCCATCTATTTTGCTGCTCTTTTCTTATTTTATGTAACTATACCCGCTTAAAGGTTAAAACATTATTTAAGTAAGATTTCTGTATAATCCCGTGTTCCTTTCTCTTTGTAACATCAATTGTGATGCTATATTTAGATCCAAAGGGGAAACAAACGCCGAGAGGCAAATACCAAGAGGAGATCATACTATATGAGAAACTACGAAAACTTAGTAATCGTAAAACCTACATTTACAGCAGAAGAAATTCAAGCTAGCATTAAAGCAATCGAAGAAGTTATTACTTCTAACGGTGGTGAAATAGCAGCTACAAGTCCTATGGGAATGAGAAAATTAGCATACCCAATAGATAAAAACGAACGTGGTTATTACCATGTTGTATATTATTCAGTTGCTCCAGCAGCAATTTCAGAAATTGAAAGACGTTTCCGTATTAACGAAGATTTACTTCGTTTTGTAACAATTAAATACGATTCAAATCGTGAAATACTTGCTTACAACGGTCTTGTTGAAAAAGCTAAAAAAGCGGCAGAAGCTCCAGCGAAAGTTGAAACTCCAGCAGTTGAAGAAGCTCCGGCAGTAGAAACTCCAGCAGAAGCAGAAGCTCCAGTAGCAGAAGCAGTTACTCCAGTTGAAACAACTGAAGCAGCAGCAGAGTAATTAGCAAACGCTAAGAAATTGAAGGAAAACTTATGTTCAATAAAATAATTTTAGTTGGTAACCTAACACGTGACATCGAACTCAGATACTCTCAAGCTGGAATGGGAATTGCGAAAACCGCACTTGCTACTAGCCGTAAGTTCACTGCTAATGGTGAAAAGAAAGAGGAAGTATGTTTTGTAGATATCACTTTTTTCGGAAGAAGTGCTGAAGTTGCTAACCAATACCTTCGTAAAGGTAGTAAAATACTTGTAGAAGGAAGATTAAACTTTGAACAATGGGTAGACCAAAATGGACAGAAACGTTCTAAGCACTCAGTAACGGCTGAAACTATGCAAATGCTAGATTCAAAGGGTGATAACCAAGGTGGATATACTCCACCAGCTAACGCTCCAGCGGACAATCAAGGTGGATATAACGCACCTGCCCAAGGACAACAGCAGAGTTATCAAGCGCCGCAACAGCAACAGAGCTATAACGCTCCAGCGCAAGAGCAGAAGCAAGCTCCAAGTTATCAACAACAGCAACAGCCAAGTTATAACAATCAAGCATCCCCGCAGAGTCGCCAAATGCCAAGTAGCGAGTCAATCCCAACGATTGACATAGACGAAGACGAAATTCCATTTTAGAAAATATACAATAAAGGTAATAAAATGTCAGAAAAAAGAAAATATAAAAAAAGATATTGTAAGTACTGTGAAGCTAAAGTTGACTTCATGGATTATAAAGATGCAGGAGCTTTACGTTTCTCTCTTTCAGAAAGATATAAAATCATGCCACGTCGTTTAACAGGTAACTGTAAACGTCACCAAGACATGATTTCAGTTGTGATCAAACGTGCTCGTGCAGCTGCGTTAGTTCCATATACTGTAACTCGTAAAACAGTTATAACTGCTCCATTCGAAAACCTTAGATAGGTTTT
>CAWUTM010000069.1:0-14796 GCA_963925755.1 uncultured Sulfurimonas sp.
AATAAAATAAATTTATAAAGGTTATCTATGCAAAACGCAAGAAAAGCATTCTCTCTCATAGAGTTAATGATTGTTATCGTGATACTCGGTCTTTTGGCGGCTATGGTTATGCCATCGCTCACTGGAAAAGGCGAAGAAGCCAAACGCGACCTTGTTTGTGTTCAAATGAAGTCTATCTATGATGGTGCTTTAGATATGTACAAGATTAAAAACAGTATCTATCCATCAACGGAAGAGGGACTTAAATCTTTAACTGAGGATGATTCATACTTCAAAGATGGAAAAATGCCAAAAGATTCATGGGGCCAAGAGTTCATTTACGTTAACGATGAGGGAAGCATAGAACTTATCTCTTTAGCCGCTGATAAAAAAGAAGGCGGGAAAGAAGAGTCTAAAGATATAAAAATGAGTGAGTGTAAGTAGTCATTTGAAAAAAGCCTTCTCTCTCATAGAACTGATGATAGTCATCGTAATCATAGGGGTGGTTTATACTCTTGCGGTTACAAAACTAAAAACAGTTGGTGAAGAGAAGATGACTCCTAGTTTTTCTAACTTAAAAGAGTATCTCGGCACATTTATAAAAGATGAGGCTGCGAGTGCGAGACTACTATGTCTTGATGATTGTAGCGAGTGTGGCATCTATGTCGATGGTGAGAGAGTAAAAACTATAGAAAGCTTTTTTAATGAGCGTGTCGCGCTCTATCGTTATGATTTTCGTCAAGGTGTTATCAACAAAAAAGAGGCAGTGTTTTTTAATGAAGAAGATGTTCAAGAGACTGTCTGTTTCTCTTTTAAAGTTTATAAAAACAGCATTGCGGAGCAAGTCATAGTCTCTTATAAAGACAAAGCTTACGACTATACGAGTTATTTTGAAAAAACACCAGTTTATGACTCTTTAGAAGAGTTGGTGGAGCATAAACAGAGCCTAGCACAAGAAGTGACACAATGATATTTAAGTACAAAGGTATAAACGCCGAGGGCAAAAAAGTAAGCGATAGAGTAGAAGCTTCCAACCTTGAGGAAGCGAGAAGTAAACTCAAAGTCATTGGCGTAATTTACCAGTCTTTAGATGAAGACACTCCCGCGTTTTACGAGAAGTTTGATTTTACTAGAAAGTATAAAATTCCACCAAAAGAGTTGTCTTCGCTCTCTCGTGAACTTTCCATGTACATCCGTTCAGGTATCTCCATTGTATCAGCGCTTAAAATCGTGCGGACTCACTATGAAAAAAACAAAAAAATGAAACTCTTTTTAACTACGGTGAGTACCTATCTTGATGAAGGTCAAAACTTTTACTCAGCTCTTGAGACTCAGACTATAGTCGAACTTCCAGCTTTTTTTAAAGAGTCTATCAAGGTAAGTGAGAGTGGCGGTATTTTAGATGAAGTTTTACTCGAACTCTCTCGTTTTTTAAAAGAGCAAGATCAAATAAACAAGGAGATTAAAGGGGCATTTGCATATCCATCTTTTATGATCATTATCTCCCTTGTGATGATAGCGTTTATGCTGACCTTCGTAGTACCTCAGATCACCGGCATATTTGAGAGTATGGATCAAGAACTTCCTATGCCTACTCAGTTTGTCATAGCTGCGGGAGATTTCTTCTCAAACAACTTTGAGCTTATGTTGGCGTTTATATTTCTAGCCGTAGTCGCGTTTGTGACTCTGAAGAAAAAAGTCTACGCCTTCGCTTATGGCGTTGACAAGTTTATGCTTACTCTTCCTCTTTTTGGGTCTATCGCGCTTAAGAGTGAGCTTGCTCGTTTTTCTTATATAGCCTCGCTTCTTACTCGTTCTGGCGTTCCCTTCGTTCAGACTATTAACCTCAGCGCGAACATCTTAAACAACCGCGTGATTAAAGAGCTTTTTGTAGGAGCCAGTAAAAAAGTCGTAGAGGGAAAACTCCTTTCAAAAGCGCTCAATGAGTCAAGCACAAAAATAGACAACGCTTTTATCCAGTCCATAGCCTTAGGCGAGGAAACTTCACAACTACAAAATGTTTTGACAAATGTCTCCGAACTTTACTTTGAAGAGAATCGTGACAAAATCTCATTACTTCTTACCTTACTTGAACCAGCTCTTATGCTTTTTGTGGGTGGAAGCATAGGCTTTATAGTTGCCGCGATGCTTCTTCCTATCTTCTCGATGAGTATTAGCTAAACATGAGAGAGTCTAAAAACGCAATCGCTTTACTTATAACCCTTATGTTTGTTATAGTCATTACCGTTGCCATTGGTTTTGGACTCAAACAAGTAAACTCCGCGGCAAAAATCATCAAAGATGAGAACTTTATGTACCAGAGTAGTGTCATCGTAGAAGATGTTTTAAATATTTTAAAAAACTCTGCTGATATAGCTCGCACTGCAGATTCAAACTCTAGTAATGAACTTTTCATATTACTCTCTTCGGCGTCTTTTATCCCTTTTGAGAGTTCAGGCGTAGAGATAGTGTTAAAACTTCATAGCGCAAGAGCAAAGTTTAATCCAGCACAGCTAAATGCGAACACAAGCCAAGCTTTTGTTGATTATTTAAATAACAATATGATAAATAACCAATATCTTGATATACTATTAGATAATATGAGTGGAACTAAAGAAGACAATAGCTATAATAGTGCCATTTTCGAAGAGAATCCTTATTTATTTAGAGATTACATCGCTTCTGCTAAACATTTACAGAAAATAAACGATTTCTATTCACAAGAATATAATGATAATTCTCTTGAGAAGGTTAATTTTAAAAACCTTTTTTATTTTACGCAAGATAAAAATATAAATATAGACTTAAACTATGCAACGACTGAAGTGTGGGAACTTTTGCTTAGCGCAAGTAAAGAGAGGGCTGAGTTTTTAAGTACAAACGCGGGTGCTTATACCGATGATACTTCTTTAAACCTAAATACAGACGAACTAGAGAAACTCCATAGGTTTAAGACTAGTTTTTTTGAGCCTTTTATTTTGGTTGAGATAGAGATAAGACAAAATGACACTGTCTCAAATATACAGTTTGAGTATGACATAAAAAATAAAAAGGGTTCCAATTTTGTTTATGAAATTTAAACGTGACACAACGACTCTTTTTTTAGATCCCGCTTCAAAAGAGCAGCTTACCTACGATACGAGTAAAAAAGTTAACATCATTCTCTCCCCATCTCTGTACTGGGTAAAAAAAATGTCTTTACCAGTGACTAGTGTACGAGAGGTTAAGAAACTACTTCCTTCTATCTTTGAGGACTCTTTACCTGCGGGGCACTACTCATACACAGCTTATAAAAATGGTGAAGATTTTATACTCTTTGCTTATGAAGATAAAAAAATACTCGACTTGCTCGCGCAACATGGCATTGCATCTGCAGATGTAGCGTCTATACACTTTGCTCAAAGTGAATTTAAAGAGCTATCAAGCATGTTTTGCATAAATGAAAAGCAGTGCATGTACCTAAAAGATGAACTTTTAGTTCTAGTTCCATCAGCATGGATAAGTAAAAAAGAAAAACTCAACCTAGACACGGTAACACTCTCAGAGCACACCATAAAATTACAGCAGTTTGGACACATAGTGGATAATAGAAGTCTCTATAAAATAGGACTACTTCTTAGTATTCTAGCACTTATACTTATAGTTGAGATATTTATAACAAGTGTAAAAAAAGACACTATCACCCTCGCACAAGACGAGCTCTTTACTAAGTATAAACTTCAATCGACAATGTTTCAAAATCGTTCATCACTTAACAAATACTCCAAGATACATGAAAGACAAACAAAATTTAGAGAAACTATCTCATACTTTTTAGCTTTAAAGTTAAAAACAAGCCAAATAATTTCACTTGTAGATTACAAGAACAATCTCTTGAGCGTTACTATTAGTGGAGTGAACGCCTCAAGTAAAAATACCATTATAAGTCAGTTAAACGCCAAGGGCGTAAAGTCTACAACTTCACTCAATGATGATAAACTAAAAGTGGAGGTAAAGATATGAACCAGATAAACCCTCTTCATATTGGGGCACTCCTAGTGGCGCTTATAGCATTTTTACTTTTTACTTTAAGTAGTGCCAAAACAGAGATGGCAGAAGAAAAAACGCTCTATGAGACTAGTCAAAAATTAGCGATAGAACTCAGTTCACTCAAAGACGTATATGCAGATAAGAAAAAGACGAAGAGAGCGATAGAAAGAATTCTTTCTCAGAGTTCATTAAAAACGGCCGCTCTTGATGTCAAACGCGAGAAATCTTCTGTGAAAATAAGCTCTAAAAGCATAGGTACTCAAGCGCTGAACACGCTCATGGGAAAAATACTAAATGGTTCGTACAACATTACAGAGATCCAAATTAAAAAGCTCAGCGAGACTAAGGCAAGTCTTAAGATGGAGATAAAATGGTAAAAAAAATATTGAAATTTTTAGCTTTTACTTTGTTCTTCGTTCTTGCTCTTGTGGCGTTTACACCAAAAGATAGTTTCTACTTTTTACTAGAAAAAAATCTTAAAAAATTTGATGTAGTTGTTTCAAATGAAATACTTGAGAATAACTTCTTAAGTCTAGGAATTGAGAATTTAGAGATAAGTACAAAAGGCGTAGAGAGCGCCACCGTAGCCGAGGCTGATATAACACTCCTTCTTTTTTATAATTCCTTAAAGTTTACGAACATAAAACTCTCTTCGCTTGTAGATGCTTATGCACCTGCACATGTTGACACCATAGAAGTGACTTATACGCTGTTTAATCCTCTAGTTCTTCATGCAAACGCGCAGGGGAAGTTTGGTCAAGCGGAGGTGGCGTTTAACATTTTAGATAGAGCATTAAACATACGTCTTCATCCTTCAAAAACTATGTTGAGTAAGTATGAAAAAACGATGAAAATGATGAAAAAAGATGAAAATGGAGAGTATGTTTATGCAAAAACTTTCTAACACTAAACGCATCGCGGTTATAAGTAAACTCCTAGTGCTTTTACTTTCTGCCAAAATCATCGCACTTGTTGTTTGGTGGTATCTTCCAAGCGAAGGTGTTGCGCTTCACGCCAAGAAATCCTACCAAGCCAAGTATCAAAGAGTGCAGTTCTCAAACATGTTCATTCATTCAACAGGTTCAGATGCTTCAGTCCTTAAAAAAACTAAGAACAAGGCGTACAGTATGAACAATCTGCTACTTAAAGGACTTTATGGGAGTAAGTTTAATGGTTTTGCAATTGTTGCTAAAAAATCTTCGCCTACAAAGACAGAGATTATAGCGGTAGGAGAGAATTACGAAGGGTATAAGCTTAAACAAATAGACTTACATAATGTTACATTTACTAAAGCGACTAAAGAGTATATATTGTTACTCAAAGAGAGTAAGAACAAAATGAGTGATGTTTTTACAAAATACGGAAAAAATACATCTACGAGAGCATATGAAAAGCAAGTAACAAGAGAAGACATTCATAGCTACTCAAATAATCCTTCACAGATATGGAAAGATATAGCAATAGTGCCTTTAAAAGAAGCTGGAAAGATAGTAGGTTTTCAAGTGAACCGTATTAAGAAAAACTCTAAAATGGCAACATTAGGGCTCGAAAAAGGCGATGTTATCACCACAGCAAACAATATCAAACTTTCATCATTTAACGATGCGCTTAAATTATATAAAGATATAGACAAGATAGACACCATAGCACTCACAATACAAAGAAACAATCAAGAGAAGGAAATAATATATGAAATTCGTTAAGACACTACTCCTAAGTACACTTTTAGTTTTTTCACTAAACGCTAGAGAACAGGTAAATGTAAATTTTTCTGATTTACAAATAAATGACTTTATAAAACTAATATCTAAGATAACTCATAAAAACATACTTATAAATGATAAAATAAACGGAACGGTTAACTTTGTGAGTACCGTACCAGTTTATGATAATGAGCTTATAGGCATTCTTGTTTCCGTTTTAGAATCTAAAGGTTTTACTCTTGTAAAACAAGGGTCTATTTTTGAAGTTGTTCGTTCAACGGAAGCTGCAAAAAACAATGTAGCGGTTGTGTCTTCTGGAAAGAAAATTTACGGTTCGCTAATGGTAACGCAGGCGATATCCGTTAAAGGCGAGAATGTTGATATTATTGCCGCTAAAATACGATATCTAATTTCTAAAACAGCGAAACTAATGACAATGAAAGAGAGTAATACTATACTCCTTACCGATTATCCTAAAAACATAGAGACAATCAAGCATGTTATAAAAGAGATTGACACAAACAATCAATCTATAGTCAAAATCATCCCTATACAAAATGCGGAAGCAAAAAAACTCCAAACAAGACTAGTCGATATAAGCAAGTCTATTTTTAACGCTAACGTACTTACAGATCAGGTCAAAATTATTTTAGATGATAATATTAATGGCCTTATAGTTATAGGAGCTAAAGATAACGTAGCAAAGATACAAGACCTAGTAACAACTCTCGACATAGAGTCCCACGCGAGTAATGGCATACAAATTTATGCGCTTAAAAACTCTGACGCAAAAGCAGTAGCGACAACTCTTAATGATATCATATCAAAACAGACATTTGCTGATCCATCACTCAAACCAAATATTTCCGCGAGTGAGGAGATAAACGCCATCATCGCCATAGGTGAACCTTCAATCCTTAAGGGTGTAAAACAAATAATAGACGAACTAGACAAAGAAAAATATCAGGTTTATGTAAAAGCAAAAATCATAGAGATAAACAAAAATGATAGTTCTGATATCGGTGTGAAGTATGGTTTTGCCGCTGGAGACGTAACAGCGTCAGGTCTTTATGCAATGAGTGCGAACTTTGGTTCATCTAGTTTAACAGCTTCAACTTCCGCAGCCGTACTAGCTAGTCTAGGCAGCATAGGAAGTGGAGCGGGAAAAGCACTGGCTTTGGGTGCTACCCTGGACTTTTTAGAACAAAATGGCGCATCTAAGTCTATTAGTAATCCTTCTATACTTTGCGTTAACAACAAAGAGTCTTCTATCTATGTTGGTAAAACTATCTCTATCTCTACTGGTACTGTCACTGCTTCACTTGGTGGTAGTGGAGTAACTAGTAGTTTTAAACGTGAAGATGTTGGTTTGACTTTGAAAATAAAACCATTAGTATCTTCTACGGATAAAGTAACTCTTGATATAGAGGCTATTCTCGAAAATGTCCTTGATGATGGTTCAAACAATGCAACGGGACAACCGGTAACTTCAAAACAAGAAGTAAAAACACAGGCTATTCTTGGTCATGGCGAAAGTATCATTATCGGTGGACTTGTAAAAATTTATGAACGTCACACAGTCAGTAAGATACCTCTTTTAGGTGATATTCCCTGGATTGGCGAGTGGCTATTTTCTTCTACTTCTAAAACAGAAGAACAAGATAATCTAGTAGTTATTTTAACTCCATATGTTATAGATAAAAGTGAAGAGCTCTCAGGACTACAGAAAAAACTTGGCGTTCTTGCAAAAATTCAAGCTGAGTATAGCAATAACGCTTTTAAAGTACTAGAAGAAAAGAGAGTAGAATCGGCAATTGAGAAGACAACTAGCGTTTATGACGAGAAACCAACTGAAGAAGAAAGCGAAAAATAATGCTAGATTTAGAGCCAATTCATAACCTCAAACTAGAAGTATTTGAACCCAAAGAATTAGTAACAGACATCAGTGTTAAAAACTACCTACTATTTAGTAAGTTAGATGCTAAAGTGGCTGCGTTTGCATGTGAAAATCATTTTGCCGAAGCGAGTAACTACTATACAAAACTAGAGCAAGAGTACCCTCTTTATATGCTGGATGAGGACTCTTATGACAGACTCTATAAGCATTTTTTAGAACTCCGTACAGATAAAGCCATAGCGACTATGAAAGAGGATTCTGAGGAAGAAGATAGCGAAGAAGACATCTCTCTTACAGATTTTTTGCATATGTCGTCGGATATTCTTACAAGTGAAGAGTCAGCGCCAATCATTAAGTTTGTAAACGCTCTTTTTTACCAGGCAGTTAAAAAACGCGCTTCGGATATTCACATAGAAGTGCAAGAAAACAAAGGTGAGGTGCGTTTTCGTGTAGATGGAATGCTTGCTAAAAACGCCGACCTAGATAAAAAGGTAGTGAGCCTCATAGTGAGTCGTATAAAAGTTATCTCCAACCTTGACATCTCTGAAAAACGCATCCCTCAAGATGGTCGAACACAGATAAAAATAGCGGGAGAGGTTTTAGACATTCGAGTCTCTATACTTCCTACTTTTTACGGTGAACGTGTAGTTATGCGTCTACTTATGCAGAGCTCTCAGATACCTCAAATAACAGAACTAGGATTTAATGACTCACTTATAGACGATGTTAGAAAACTTCTCCGTTCTTCTCATGGAATAATTTTAGTGACGGGGCCGACTGGTTCTGGTAAAACAACTTCACTGCACTCTTTTTTACGTGAAGTTGAGAAACCTGAGATGAACCTCATAACAGTTGAAGACCCTGTTGAGTACAAATCAGATAGAATCGCTCAGATTCAGGTAAACGAGAAAGTTGGGCTTACGTTTGCCGCAGCTTTGCGTTCGATTTTACGTCAAGATCCAGATGTCATAATGATAGGAGAAATTCGCGACGAAGAAACAGCGGCAATCGCTGTTCGCGCAGCGCTTACTGGTCACTTAGTTTTTTCAACTCTCCATACTAATTCAGCGGCGGCAACCATTTCGCGCTTAGCAGATATGAATGTGGAACCATTTTTAATAAGCTCTTCACTGTTAGGTATATTGGCACAGCGGTTAGTGCGTGTTCTTTGCAATGAGTGTAAAGAAGAAGATGAAATGGCCGAAGATTTTGCAGATGACTATGTACTCTCGCCTGATGCGAAAATCTACAAAGCATGTGGCTGTAAGGCTTGTAACTATAGCGGTTTTTCAGGCCGTCGCTCTATCGGCGAGCTCCTTGTTATGAATGATGCTCTTAAGGAGCTTTTAAAAACGACTACGGATGAACATACTATCAAAACGCAACTTCAAAAAGATGGTCTTAAAACTATTTCTTTACAACTTTCCCAGATGTTGCTAGATGGTGAAACTTCTCTTGATGAAGCGATACGTATCGGTTTAGGTCATGCCTAAATACCACTCCACTCATCGTAGAGCGTTTACTCTCATAGAAGTAATGGTAGCCGTAATGATAGTCTCCGTAGTGATAGCCGCCCTCCTTCAAATGAGAGGTGACACTAGCAATAAACTTTTCCAGCTTAAGAAGATGATCAACACAAATCAATACAACTCATTTCTTCTCTCAAACAGTGAGAGTTATGCATTTGAAGATAGTAAAATTGATATGAAAAGACTCGTTGACGAGTTTGAGCTTGAGAGTGATTTAAGACGAAGACTCGGAGCCATAAAAACTGAAATAAAATACGAAGAATTAGAAATTATAGATACAAATGAACTCCAAGAAAGTGAAGATGAGGAGATAACGGCTAATAGTGGAATAATTTTTGAGATAGGAAAAACAACGCTCAAAACTAAAGACTTTAGTGGGACGCTTATACGGGTAAGACTTCAATGAGAAAAGCATTCACTCTTATAGAACTTATGATTTCAATAGTCATACTAAGCATACTCATGCTCTTTTTATACAAAAGTTATGCGGGACTCAACAAGTCCAACAAAATATTTGCCCAAGAAGTGCAAAAAATCTCAAAAATAGAACTCCTCAAAAAAGTGATATACCTCGACTATAGTTTAGCGATAAAAAATGATGCTAACACGAGTATAGTTCAAGTTATAAATCAAGATAAGAATGAAGATGTCATTTTTATGCAGACTTCAAACTCCATCCACAATAGAGTGAATCCTTATGTAGCTTATATAGTTAAAGAAAAAAAACTTTATAGATTGGAGTCACTTAAAAAATTTACAGAATACCCCTTGGGAACTGATGGTGAATTTGTTGTTGATGAGTTGGGCGACATAAAAAGTTTTAGAGTCTATAAATCAAGAGAAGCGAGTAAAGAACTCTATTTAGTGCATGTGTCCTTTAAAAAAGAGAACGAAATACTTTTAAAAATAAAAGTATTAAACGCGAGTTAGTCTTCCCTGTACGACTCAGCATTTAGTGCTTCGCTTGCACTGGACTTTAGTCCCTGTATTTAGATATTCCACAAGGTTGGTTTGGCGAGGGTGGGTTCTCTTTTAGATATGTTAAATCTTCTAGAGTTTGCGCAAGCACTCTTTTTTGTTGTAATATTGGAAGCATAAGATTGTCTTTTTCATTGAGTGGAATACTCCAGTCTAAAAGAATCGTTTGAACTTCATCATCTAGCTCTTTAAGGGCATTTTCTATGTGTTTAATTGAATTCATACTTGGATTATAACCAAAAATAAGAAATATTTAGGTATAATCCCACTCTTAATTCTAATCTAGGTTAGATGACAAGAATTTTACGTAAAGGACCATCGATGCCAAAAATGAAATCGGTAAAAGGCGCGACTAAGCGTTTTAAAGTTAAGAAAAATGGTACGATTAAACGTGGTAAAGCGTTTAGAAGTCACATTTTAACTAAACAAGACGCTCAAACTCGTCGTGACCAAAACAAGCCAGCAACAGTTGCAAAAGCTGACGCTGCAAACATCAAGGCTATGATAAACTAATTTTTAGTTCATTCATAAATCTCCAATTTTAAATAATTGGGCAAGTCCATCACAGATATGGCACCTTGAGCACAACAATGTGACTAGGTAAAGAAAAAGGAAAGATATGCCAAGAGTAAAAACAGGTGTTGTTCGTAGAAGAAGACACAAAAAGATATTAAAATTAGCGAAAGGTTTTTATAGTGGTCGTCGTAAGCACTTCCGTAAAGCCAAAGAGCAAATTGAACGTTCACTTTATTATGCATTCCGTGACCGTAAGCAGAAAAAACGTGAGTTCCGTAAACTATGGATCATTCGTATTAATGCGGCGGCTCGTTTAAATGGGATGAACTATTCAACATTTATGAATGGCGTTCACAAATCAGGTATCGAACTTGACCGTAAAATTCTTGCTGACATGGCAATGAACGATGCAGCGGCATTTACTGCTGTTGCTGACGCTTCAAAAGCTGCACTAGCAAAATAAGCCATCTTCCTCTCTTTTGAGAGGAGCTTATCTCATTTAGGCTTCATAAACCTAAAACTCAAATAATATTTTCTTTATAGAAATTTTTATCAATCTTGCAACTAGAGTAAAGTACTCAGTTTCCTATTAAGACATACAAAACAATGAACCAAGAGATGAAAGTCGAGTTTAGCTCTTTGATATAAGCTCTTCAAGATTTTTATACTCTTCATCAGTAAAAAGTCTTGAAACTGTTATAAATCGTACTCCTAATGGAATTTCAATAGAAAAACTAGAACCCCTTCCTTCAACAACATCAATAGTTAATTCTGTAGCTTTCATATATTCAAATTGTTCTGGTGCCATATAAAACTCGCAACCGTGGATTTCTCCTAGTTTTATATCTCGACTGCCAACCATAAAATCCCCTACTTCAAAACACATAGGTGCGGAACCATCACAACAACCTCCACTTTGATGAAACATAAGCTCTGTACCATGTTTCTCTCGTAGTCGGTCGATGAGATCGTTCGCTTTTTGAGTTGATACTACACGTTTTGTATACATTGAGTATCCTTTTTTAAAAGAATCCCAATTTATTTTCATCGTAAGAAGTCAATATATTTTTTGTGTGACGGTAATTATTTAACATCATCATATGGTTTTCTCTACCAAAACCAGACTGTTTGTATCCACCAAATGATGCATGTGCTGGGTAATGATGGTAACAGTTTGCCCAAACACGACCAGCTTCTATACCACGTGTTAATTTTTGCATTTCATGCACATTTCTTGTCCATGCACCGGCTCCTAAGCCATAAAGAGTGTCATTTGCAATCTCTAGCGCTTCATCAATGTCTTTAAATGTTGTCACAGAAAGTACAGGACCAAAAATCTCCTCTTGGAAGATTCTCATTTTATTATGACCCTTGAAAATAGTTGGTTGAACGAAATATCCCTCAGGATATGCTTCACTTACAAATTTATCTCCACCTGCAAGTAACTCAGCACCCTCTTCTTTACCAATAGCGATATAATTTAAAATCTTTTCATACTGATCATTTGAAGCTTGTGCTCCCATCATAGTCTCTGTATCGAGTGGATTACCCATTTTAATAGCGGCAACTCTCTCTAAAACACGTTTCATAAATGGCTCATAAATACTCTCTTGAATCAATGCACGTGATGGACAAGTACAGACTTCACCTTGATTAAATGCGAAGAGTACTAAACCTTCAATAGCCTTGTCAAAGAATGCGTCATCCGCATCCATGATACTCTCCATAAACACATTTGGAGATTTACCACCTAACTCAAGGGTAACGGGAATAAGATTTTCAGAAGCATACTGCATAATCAGCTTACCAGTTGTAGTCTCTCCAGTAAATCCAACTTTTCTAATATCTTGACTAAGTGCCAATGGTTTACCACATTCTGGACCAAACCCATTAATGATGTTTATAACACCAGCAGGCACAACATCAGCGATAACTTCCATCATCATCATAATAGAAACAGGTGTTTGCTCAGCAGGTTTGAGGACTACACAGTTACCAGCAGCAATAGCAGGTGCTATTTTCCATGCAGCCATTAAAAGTGGAAAGTTCCAAGGAATAATTTGAGCTACAACCCCTAAAGGCTCATGTACTTCTTGAGAGACTAAATCACCGCCTAAATCACTAATGCTTCCTGATTCAGAACGAATTACAGATGCAAAATAACGAAAATGGTCAATAGCAAGTGGTAAATCTGCATTAATAGTCTCACGTACGGCTTTACCATTATCCCAACACTCTGCAATAGCAAGCATCTCTAAATTAGCTTCCATAGCATCTGCTATTTTGTTAAGTACCGCACATCTCTGTGTCACTGAAGTTTTTCCCCATGTCTCAAAAGCTTTCCAGGCAGCATCAGTAGCAACTTTTACATCTTTCTTATTTGATTGGGCTACTCTTGCCATTAGTTTATTATCTACAGGAGAAGTTGCTTCAAAATAATTTCCATCAACGGGAGCTACCCACTCTCCGCCTATAAAATTCTCGTACTGTGCCTTAAATATCGGTTTTTGATATGCCATATAATTTCCTTTTTTATTAAAACTTTGATGTTTAAGAAAAGAAATTTTGAGGAACACACAAGAGACTTTTACACTATCTCTTCTATTGTTTCATTCCTCTCAATATTTGTTCTTATTATAATAATACAGATGAAGTGTAACAAAAGAAAATAATAGTAGTATAATTAAATTGAATACTTAGTAATGATACTTTATGAAACAATTACTGCAGATTTACAGCAAACCTAAAAGAGCGACAAGTAAAACTGGTGGTGTTATTACAAGCCCTACTTTCATATACTCAGTCCATGTTATTTTCACACCCTTTTGAGCTAAAACATGAAGCCATAGAAGTGTTGCTAAAGAGCCAATAGGTGTCATTTTTGGTCCTAGGTTTGAACCTAATATATTTGCATAAACGAGTGCTTCATTTCCAACATACCCTACTTTGTCTATGGCTATATCCATAATCATAATCGTTGGCATATTATTCATAACAGAACTTATAAACGCAGATAAAAAACCTGTTCCTATGATAGATACTACCTTTCCTTGTGTTTGAAGTTCTACAATCCACGATGCTATAATATCTGTCAGTCCCGCGTTTTTCAAACCATAGACAACAACATAAAGACCTATACTAAACCAAACTACTTGCCAAGGTGCAGATTTTATTGTTTGTAGGGGTTTTACTGCTTTAAAGAAGTATGCAAGAGCTAAAAATATCAAAGCCCCACCAAGCGCAAAAACTGAAACTGGTAAGTTGTAAGTGTCGCCTATAAAGTATCCAAGCATTAAAAGAGCTAAAAAGCCCCAAGAGAGTCTGAACATCGTCATATTTTTTATTACACTCGAAGCTTCTGGTAGCTCTGAAACATTAACTTGTAGTGGAATATCCTTACGAAAATAAATCCAAAGAACAACTATAGAAGCGATAATACTCAAGAGATTTGGAAGAAACATATTTTTAACATACTCTACAAATCCTATGTCAAAATAACCAACAGTTACTATGTTTGTTAGGTTCGAGATGACCAAAGGATTTGAGGCACTATCTCCGATGAAACCACCTGCCATTAAAAATGCGAAAATTGCCAAGGGTTTCATTTTAAGGTATTTCATTTTTGCTAAAAGTATTGGGGTGAGAATGAGTGCCGCTCCATCATTAGCGAAGAAAGCTGCGACTATGGCGCCTAAAAGTAAAATGTACACAAACATTAAGTTTCCATTTCCACCACTAAGTTTTGCCATTTTTATGGCTGCCCACTCAAAGAAACCTATTTCATCAAGCACCATAGAGAGTATTATGATGCCTATAAACGCGAGTGTCGCATCCCATACTATGGAAGTAACGGTAATAACATCCGAAAAGCTCACAACTCCTATTAAAAGAGCCACAATTGCCCCTACAACCGCTGAAGTCCCTATCTGTAGTCCACGAGGTTGCCAGATTATAAAAATAAGCGTTACTAAAAACAGCCCAAATGCCAATACCATATATTTCTCCTAATTGTTTTGAACGGATTATATCCTAAAGATAAGCATATATCAATATATGTTGATATATTCATTTTATTTAGCTACAATTTCTCAAACAAAGACAGATGGAGCAAGATTATGAAAAGATTACATATGCATATTTCAGTAGAAGATTTAGAAAAAAGTAG
>CAWUTM010000070.1:0-15665 GCA_963925755.1 uncultured Sulfurimonas sp.
TTCTTTGTCATTTACATAGTACATAATATTCCTTCTAGTGGAATTATACCATAAAGTAAATTTTACTTTATTACTTACCTAAAGTATTGTAAGGGTAAATTAAGTTCATAGGGTATATAATTTTTAAAGTTAATTCAAAAAGGACATTAAAATATGAACGATTTTATGTATTACAATCCGACAAAGATTGAATTTGGTAAAGAAAAAGAAAACAACATTGGGCAGTATATTAAAGATGCAAATAGTTTTATCAATAAATTAGAAAAGGTATAAAAGTTGAATGAATTTTTAGAGTCTCATAATCCTGTAAATCAAGAAGTAATAGGTAAAGTTTTAATCACAGATATAGGTACAATAGACGACATCGTAAAAAGATCAAAGATAGCTCAAAAGAAATGGGAAAAACTATCAGTCGACGAGAGAATACAATATTTAGTAAAAGCATCAGAGCAGTTAATACCTGAGATAAAGCAATTAGCCGTTCTCTTAAGTAAAGAAATGGGAAAAGACATAAACAGATCAACTGGAGAAGTGTCAGGCTGCGCACATGATGTTTCTTATAGAGCACGTGATGTAAAAGAAGCAATTAAAACACAAATATTTCATAATTCGGGAATGAAAACTCAAATGCAATACAATGCATACGGAGTATGTGCTGTAATCGCTCCATGGAATTATCCTTTAGCAATGGCACATTGGTTAATCATTCCCGCGTTAGTTGCCGGCAATAGTGTTGTCTTTAAACCATCAGAAGAAACACCTTTAATTGCACAAGCTTATGTTGATCTTTTTAATAAAATATTACCAAAAGATGTTCTCCAAATTGTTCATGGTGATGGTGAACAAGGAAAAGCCTTAGTAAACTCAGATGTTAATCTTATCGCGTTTACCGGTTCAAAAGAGACAGGTAAAGACATTATGAAAAATGCCGCAATAGGTTTGAAAAGATTGATTATGGAATTGGGTGGAAAAGATCCTTTAATCGTACTCAAAGATGCAGACATTGATAAGGCAGCAAGATTTGCAGTAGCAAGTAGTTTTGAGAATGCTGGTCAAATGTGTAACTCAACAGAAAGAGTTTTTGTGGATAAATCAATAGCTGATAAATTCCAAAGTAGAGTGGTTGAATATGCAAAACAATATAAAGTTGGTTCATGGGACGAAGACTCAGACATAGGTCCAATTATTAATGAAAAGCAAAGAAGTATAATCTTAACACAATTAGAAGATGCAGTAGCAAAAGGTGCAAAAATTATATTTGGTAAGGAACAAAGACGAGTAGGTTTCATCTTCCCAACTGTTATAACAAATGTAAACAATGACATGAAAATATTTCAAGAGGAAACATTTGGTCCTGTTGTGAGTATTTGTAGTTTTGACACAACTGATGAAGCCATTACAAATGCGAATGATTCTGACTTTGGATTAGGCGCTGTTATATATGGAACAGATGGTGTTAATGATATAGCGGACAAGATGGAAGCTGGAATGGTAGGAATAAACCAAGGAATAGGTTCAGCTGGAGATACTCCATGGGTAGGCTCGAAGCAAAGTGGTTTTGGTTATCATGGTTCACCTGATGGACATAGACAATTTACACAAGTAAAAACAATTACACAAAGAGGATAGTATGAATAATAGTTTTTACATAGTAGCCAAAGAATCTGGAGCACAGAATCCATCTATACCTACTTGGGCAAATGATAGAGAAAATGAGATCAATTTAGATGAAGATTTAAAACCTAAAATAACAAGAATAGACTTAGATAATGTGCCCGGTGCTTTTCAATTGTTAGATGTTTTAACAAAACAAGAATGTAATAACTTTATTAAGCAAACTGAAAACTTGGGATACTTAGAAGATGCAGCTGTTTCATTGCCTAGATCAGTTAGACACAACGACAATATAACATGGGTCGTTGATGATTTAACGCATGACATCATTTGGAATAGATCTAAAGATTTTATGTATGACAATACAGATACTTACTTGGGAAAAAATCCTTTAGCTCTCAATAAAAGATTTAGATTCTATAAATATGCCCAGGGGGATTTTTTCAAACTTCATACAGATGGTTCTTGGCCTGGAAGTCGTGTTGTAAACCGTGAACTCATAACAAGTTTCTATACAGACAGATATAGTCAAATGACTTTTTTAATTTTCCTGAGTGAAGATTTTGAAGGTGGAGAGACACAATTTCTTGTGAAGAATAACTCTAAAGATGAGTTAATAAATATACGAACACCAAGAGGTGGAGTATTGTGCTTTCCTCATGGTCTTCATCCATTGCATTGCTTACATAGCTCTAGTACCATTACATCAGGAATTAAATATATTATTAGAACCGATGTATTATTTGAAATTTAAATAATTTCTTAAGACTGGAAGTTTAAATTCCTAAATGTTAAACTTTTCGTGCGATAAAAAGTTTTAAAACCTCTTATTTTTGGAAGAACTTTTTAAGTAAAATATTCAAACAAAAAACGATACAAAAAACGGTCACTAAATTTCACTTAATTGCCTAATATATAGGAAATATTCTAGTTAATAAGCCTTTATTCTCTACTATTTCCCGTAATTACAGGAACAGAAGTGTATTCATAATAAAAGAGCTGCAGAACAAAACATCCCTATATTATTTGTTGTTAATGCCATTATTAAAGATCAAGATGCACTTGAAATTAATTTTGTATCTTCTTAAATTCTTCATGCTCTTTTATATTTTCAAACAATACTTCATTATCAATTTCATCTCTTAAATTAGGAGATTTTTCTATTGCTATTTGTAAGTCTTCAATAGCCTCATTCTTGTTATCAAGAGCTGCGTTTGCACAAGATCGCTGCCAGTAAGCGTATCCATATTCCGGATCAATTTCTATGGCTTTATTACTAAGATTTAAGGCCCACTCGTATTCATCAATATCAAGAACTGCGTCTGCTTTGTAAGCATAAACTTCTGGGTCATTACTATTTATTTTTATAATTTCATCATAAAGATCTATCTTTGATTGTGGATTTGTCTCCAAATTTGAACGCATCCATAAAGAGTGCACGTACTGGTTGTTGTAAATTTTATTTTGGTTGTCTAATATTTTTTTTGATTGCTGAGTTAGAGTATCTTGAAGACTTTGCATCTGAAGATTATATTTTTCTGTTATTTTATCAAGTCTTGCTTCAATAATCTCTTCAGTTTTTCCTTTTAAATCTTTAAGTGAGTTCCATCCGGCAAAAAGTAATATAGATGTTACAGCTGCGATAAGGTAAAATATATTACCAATTGTGTCAGTAATATATCTTGCCGCTCTGTCTGTTTGCTCAACTTCAGCTCTTGAAATTCTTTTGTCAACTTCATTTTTTACTTTCATATTCTCTATTCTTAAATCTTTAAGCTCATCCATGATATATCGTTCAATTAAAGGCTTTTGTAATTCTTTATCAAGACCTGTTATTTTAGAATTGTCGGCATTTAGTGAGGTGTAAAAAAATAAAAAAGATAGAATTGTAAAAATTTTGAACATAATAATCATAGGTAGCCTTTTGTATACAATATAGATGTGAATTATAACAAATGGCGCTTAAAAGTGTCCTGATACATTAAATAGAAGTTAATTATTTTAGTATAATAAAAATATAATTTACAAGAAAAGGTTTTATCTATGGGTGGTTTTGAAGGTGGAGACGAGGGTGGATTTTGGGATGAAGATAGTATTTCTACTTTAATTGATAAACAAAATAAGAATAAATCTCAGAATATAAAGAGAGAAAAACCATCTATACAAACAAGCGATTCAGGTTACAGTATAAAAGCCCATGCAAAAGTAAATATATTTTTAAAAATCACTGGACATAAAGATGGGTATCATACACTACTATCGCGCTTTATACGTGTAGAAGATTTATACGACACTGTAAGCTTTGTGCCATGTGCATGTGAGACCTTTACCATAGAAGGGTGTGATAACATACCTTTAGCATCAAACACTATCTATAAGGCATATAAAGCACTCTGTGACTATATTGCTGATTCAGAAATAATAGACTTCTTTAAAGAGCATAAGGTTGTTCTTACTAAACGCATACCTTCTCAGGCAGGTTTAGGTGGAGGTTCTTCTGATGGCGCCGCGTTTATGTGTTTGGTTAAAGAAGTTTGTAATCTCATAATAAGCAATGATGAACTAGCAAAAGTAGGAAGTACAATCGGTGCTGATTTTCCATTTTTTATCTATAATTATCCATCTGCAAATGTTTCGGGTTTTGGAGAAGTAGTGGAGGCTTTTGAAGAAGAACCGCTAAAGTTAGAACTGTATACTCCAGCTATCGGTTGTGATACAAGTGTTGTTTATAAGACATTTAAAAAGAATTTTTTAGACAATGTTTCTTTGTCTTCATTTTCGGGTTGGGAGAAACTAAACTCAAGAAGTATTTTAGAACTTAGTTCAGATCCAGCCATACTTAATGACCTTTACGGCGCCGCAATTTTTGCATACCCTGACTTAGAAAAAGAAGCCAAACAAGGTTGGTTCTTTTCTGGTTCTGGCTCTACTTTTTTTAAACTACAGGGGTAAAGAAGTGTTTTATTTAGTATTTTACCTTGCTTTGATTACAGCCATCTAGCATGATTCGGTCTTCAAAAAATACTTCAAGCCAGTCCATCATATGCTCCTGCGTTAAAACAATACCGTCTTTTTGCTTCTTAGGAGTACTCGCATCTGTTACTTTTACATCTTTTAAATAGGCTTTTGCTTCTTTTAAAAGCTTCATCTGTATGTTAATATCTAATCTACTCATCTCAAATCCTTTAAAGTTTTTTTATTTTAATAAAAGAGTGTAACGAATCTATACCTTATATAGCTTTAAAGAAATAAATATTTAAGAAACCATCCGTTCAAACATATCTAAAACCTCTTTTAAAATGTGCTTTTCATTATCTTCTTTTGACTCTGGACAAAAGTCCAGATGGCATATTAGTCCATGTTTTTTACAGGCATCGGCAAAAACTTTTGTTTCACCCGCGCAGAGATAAAAAATAGGAAAAGAATCCTTAGCATTTAAAAAATTACTCAAATCTGTGATGTCAGCTTTGTTTATATGAGAGGTGTCAGCAAAGAGTGCGTTCACCTTACCCAATATTCCGTGTAAAATTGCCCTATAGCCGTGCATAGAACTTCCATATATATAAATATGCTCCTCACATTCAAGGTCCTCGGCAATTTTTTTTATAAGCTTTTGTAAAAGATCTTTAGCCCAAGAGTCTTCTTTTTTATTAGAGGGGTAAATGGGTGTGAGCATATTCCACATCTTGTACTCGAAGTTCATATCTGCGGTCTTTTCTTCGTCTTCTAAGACTACAACAAGCGGTACAAAGTTTGAAGTTATAGCTGCTGGTGTAAAACGATAAAAAAGCTTTCGTTTGTTCGCATCTTCAATATATAAAATATTTTCATTATTTTTCATGTTTTACCTTATTGAAATAATTATAACATAATCATAAGAGTATGTTTTTAAGTGAGTTTACAATATTATTTCATACGAAAACCGCAGAAGGAAAAATTAGCTTATGAATCCAGATATACCTATAAATTTTAAAGTAACCCCATCACAAAAAGAGACAATACTCCTACGAGCCTTAGAAAATGGGTTTGATGAGATACCTGCATATTTAAAAGTAGTAGCAATAAAAGTAGCACCATTTAATGTTATAAATAAAATTATATCAATGCACGATGCCTCTGAAGAACTCGGGTTTAAAGTAACCGAGGCGCAAAAGTTGAGAATAGATGCGAATATGAAAGAGAGTGGTAGTGAGGATATGACAGAGTATTTACTAAATGTGTCGTTACATGGAGTAGTTAACGCAGTCGTAGAAGTGCGCTCTACTGGAAACCTAGAGGCGATGTTGAAACGCATTCAAGACAGTAAGGCACAATAAGAAGTAAACTCTTACAAAGACTGAGTTTACTTTAGTCTTAAATCTTCCTTCTCCCCCCTTTAGCTTATGCTTATACTTAACAAAAATCAAGTACTATACGGAAATAATTATAATACTTGAGTAATAAAACCCAACTCAATCGAACAAATGAAATGAAATAAAAGAGCAAAAATATGACAGAAAATGAAGCACGAGTCAAAGCAAATATTGAAAAACACAAGAAGCTAGAAGTAAGAGCTGAGTGGGATGAATCTGCACTTAAAGCGGCACAAGACAACATAGAGTTTGTAAAGTTATTTAAAGCAGAACTCACTAAAGATTTATTTGGACAAGATCAAGCTATTAGTATTGTTACAAATAGTATGAAAACTTCTATGAAAGATGAAAAAGGTCCAAAGTCTACTTATCTGTTCTTAGGTTCTCCAGCAACTGGAAAGACTTACCTTGCTGAACTCATGGCAAAGCATATCCCCAAATATAGAATTATGACTTTTGATATGACTCAGTATCACCAACAAAATGGTGGAGAGTTATATGGTTATCCTAATGGTTGGAAAGGCTATGGCGTTGGTCAGTTAACAGGTTTTGTTCACAGAAACCCTAAGTCAATCATCGTACTCGACTCGTTTGAGAAGTGTGATAATATTATTCAGAACAACCTTTTTTCTATCTTTGAAGGTGGAAAAATGCGTGATGCTTGTGGTTGGGATAAAATAACCGATGAGCCATGTAGCGAAGACCCAGATATAATCTACAATGACGAAAATGCTAATTATATGGTAGATTTTACCGAGACAATTTTTGTTATTACGACTAGTGTTGGAAAAGAGCTTTATCTTGACTACAAGTTTAAAGACTTAGTAAAAAAAGATTATATACAAGCGGAATCTATGATTCTTGAAGCGATTAAACGTGAGCAGAAAAGAGACAGCAGAAGTGGCGGTATGCAAGAAGCAATTGTTCCTGAACTTGTTTCTAGATTTTCTAAAGCGAATATCGTTTTGTTTAATAAGCTTGAATATGACGCGTTTGAAAAAATATCTAAAAGAGTGTTTCTTAGCTTTAAAGATGACTTTTTTAAACAGTATAAAATCGAGTTTGTTGTTGCTCGAAATTTTGACAACTTTTTAACAATTCAGATGCTTAATTTTGCCCCTGAATTGGATGCAAGACGTATCAAAGAGAAGGTAAGTACTTTCTTCTTTAATAGAATAACCCAGTATATGCAAGACACAGACAGACCAATAATGAGTTTTAAGCAGATAAAAATTGTTGTCTCAAAAGAAGTAGTTACATTTATAAAAGATAGACTAGACCCACTCATAGAAAGTGAAACTCTTGTAAGAGAGTTGTTTAGAAAAAACACTACTCTTGATATTGATGATGTTATTAGTGATAAAAATGGTGTCATTACGTATAAAATTAATTCATGCAAGTTTTCACAAGTTATTAGAATTAAAGACTTTAGTGAAGATGGGCTTGTGTTTGATATTCCTAATGTTTCTTTTGATGATATAGCGGGACATCATAAAGCAAAACAGAGACTCGGGGAAGTTATTAACTTTTTTAAAGAACCCAAACTCTTAGACACTTTTAACATTGAACCACCAAAAGGTATGCTTCTGTATGGACCTCCTGGAACTGGTAAAACGATGCTTGCAAAAGCTTTTGCTAAAGAAGCGGAGTTGCCTTTTATCTCTACTACGGGACTCGAACTACTTAAACCTGAGAGAACAAAACTTATTTTCGCTAAGGCAAAAGCATATGCACCTGCGATTATATTTATTGACGAGATAGATACTCTTGGAAAACGTGATGGTGAAAATGGTAGAGAGGTGCCTATTAATAAGCTGCTTTCAGAAATGGATGGTTTTTCAGGTAAAAAGGGTGAAGATATTTTTGTGATCGCGGCTACTAACTATAAAGATAATATTGATTCTGCGATTATCAGACCAGGACGTGTTGAGATTCACATTGAAATCAACAATCTTGATAAAGACGCGAGACAGTATTTCTTAGATGGAGTCATTCAAAAGAAACCTACAAGTGGTAGTTTTGATATGAAAAAACTCTTGATGTATACGACAGGCTTTACAGGTTCTCAACTTGAGATGCTAGGAAAAGAGGCTTCTTTTTACTGTCTGCGTCATAGCCTGCCTGCTATTACTCAAGAGATTTTAATAGATCAAATAAACGCAATTAAGTATGGTGATAGACAGTCTTACTTGTCGTTAGAGCAAATGTTTGAAGAGACAGCTATTTATGAGGCAGCTCGTGCAGTTATCTCTAAAACTTTAATGCCTCAGATAAATATAGAGCATGTGAGTCTGACACCAAAAGACAACCATGAACACTTCATCTCACATAACTATAGTGATATTCAAGAAAATATGACAGTAAAAGACTTTAGAGACAAAATATGTGTTTCACTTGCAGGACGTGCAGCACAGATTAAAAATTTTGGTGAAATAGAAGGTTTGGATTCTGGTGCATCAAATGACTTACAGCAAGCTACACGTGACGCATATGTTGCCATCGCTCATTATGGAATGGACAAAGAGGTTGGCTATATTAACCTTAATGGCGTAATGGATGCACAAAAGAAATCTAGAAGTAGTAAGGACACAGAACACTACCATGAGAAAATTGACGCCGCACTTGAAAGATGGATGCTTGAAGGTGAAAGAAATGTGACTAATTTAGTAAATACACATTGGAAAAAAATTGAGAGTTTGTCTAAGTTACTTCTTGAAAAAGAGATTATATATGCAGATGAATTAAATAAGATACTCACTAAATAATACTCTATTACTCAGGAGTCTCGCTCAAAGAGACTTCTTTAATCCCCTTAAAAATATTTCATTTTCCATATCATAACAATAAAAAAGCTTTTTTTGAGCTAAAAAAGTATAAAATAACATTAAAGAAAAGTTAATTTATTACTTTAATATTAAAATATAAGGCATACCTATATGAAAAGAGTCATTTTATGACAATAGATCAACTTCAAAAAGAAGTTGAGATAGCAAATATCCAAATAATAGAACTAGAGTTACATACAAATGTCGTCTCCCCTGAATCTACACTCAGCGACATGATCACTTTTGAAAATGCAAGTGAAGAAGAAGTGAACCAAAGACAACTCAAACGAATTTATATGAGAAAAAGAAAAATACTTAATTTTATCGAATGGATTAAAAATGATATTTCCATTTCATGTAATGAATGTGAGGGAGAGATTGATTTAGAGCGTCTTCTTATTATGCCAAAAGCAGGGCTTTGTAGTACTTGCGCTAAGAATCATTAAGCGCAATTACTAGAGTATACGTTTTGACTAAGAGTGTCCAAGGTGCAGAGCAGTCTCAGTATCCCATTTTGAAATGTGTAATTTTATCCATTTTTTAAAATCTTTTTCTAAGAAGCCTTGTACTTCTTTTGGACTTTTAAGTATTTCCCAACGGTCATGGAATTTTTTTAATTTTTCTCTCATAGTGTCATGATCGCTTTTATGTGTTTGATAATTAACATAATTAGCTTGTTCCATCATTGCTTCTTCTGTGCTAAAGTGATCTTCTACGTCAAATAAAACGACTTTGAAAAGTTCATCTATTTTTTCTATGTCTTTGGCTTTAACCGCGTCATAAAAATCATTTATTATTTCTAGCTCTTCTTCGTGTAACATATTCATAACTTCATTCGCTACTTGCTGTATCTCGTGTAATTGAATTAACATTTTATCTCCGTAAAATAAGGTTTGCAAAGATATTATATCTATAAAAAGTTTATACTTACTGATAGATGATGAAAATTTAAATTTATAAGAAATTAATACTGTAGTTTTATTTTTTCTTTAACGATTGGCCTAAGACCTATTTTAACCCAATATCTCAACAGATAAAGATATAATGTGACTAGTTAAGCAATTTTATATAAATAACTTAGAGGACAAATATTATGATTACACTAGAACAAATACCAATGGTAGCAACTCCAAGTATGAATGACACTCATATGGAAGAGTCCCTCATTATAAATAAACTAACAGACGCCGCAACAAATAAAGAACTAGATCTTGTGGCATCATCATTAAGAGAGTTGTTGGCACATACTGAAATACATTTTGCTAATGAGGAAAAGATGATGGAAGAGTCGGAATTTTCAGATTTGAAAATTCATAAAACTGAGCATGACAGACATTTAAGAGAACTTGCTCATCTAATAAAGTACTTTGAGGCAAATAGAGAGCCAAACGCTATACTTGCATACATACATGGCAATTTAGTAGCATGGTCACTGCATCATATTGGGACAATGGATGCCGAAGCAGCTAAGTATATTTCAAGTAAAAAATAACTAGAGGAAAAAAAGAATAATGAATACAGATCAAAAATGGGATGTGCTTTTGATTCAAAATGATAAGTCATTCTTTGATTCAAAAAATAAATTATTTAGCGAATTATTTAATAAGACCGACTATGCTTTAGGTGAGCAAAAAGCAATTAAGCAGATTTATAAAAATAACTACGATATTATTATTAGCGATATTAGTGGGGACCCTCTAGAAGGTATAGAATTTATGAAGCAACTCAAACAAATGAAACCTACACAGGTCATAGTTGCTTTAGTTTTAGATAGTGATGAAGAAAAAATTGGGGGATTAATTGAGTTAGGAATTAATACTTTTTTATTAATTCCCCAAGCACTTGATCAAGCACTTGAGGCTATCTCGAACATGAATCCTTATTTGAAAAAATAAGGTTACACTTCCTCGACTAAACATTGGAGAACAAAGTTCTGTTTTTTAGCGAGTTCTTCAACTAAGGTAGCTTTAGTCTCAGCTATTTCTAATGAATAACCTCCACACATTCCTTCACCATCAGTTTGAATCTGATCAGTGATAATAGTTGCTTTTTCAAGATTCATATGAAAAACTTTCATAAGGGTTGTCATACAAAATTCCCATGAAATGTGACGATCAGTTACCAGTGTAATAAGGTATAGTTTTTGTTTATCTAACTGAATACTAGAATGAGGTTTCATAGTAATAGGCATCATGCTCTCCTTTATAAATTAACTAAATTAATGGATATATTTATAAGACATTATATAACAAATCCACTTAAAATCATATTTTATAAAAAATGCTATAATTTCATTAAAAATTAATGATTTGTATACAAAGGATGAGTGATAGAACTTTACAATAATATTACTAGAGAAAATCTAAGAGTCTTAATGACTGTTTTTTATAAAAAAGCTATGCAAGATGACAATCTAGGTCCTTTTTTTATAGATGAAATTGGAGATGATATACAAAGCGAAGATTGGATCGAACATATAGAACTTCTAGCAGATTTTTGGTTGGCTAAAATATTAGGAGAAGATACTTATTATGGAAATTTTGTTGGTGCGCATGTTAAAATGCCTCATATAAAAATAGAAAGTTTTACTAGATGGTTAGAACTTTTTGCCCAAACGGCAGATGAAGTCTATATAACAAAAATAGCTGAGCAGTTTAAGAAAAAAGGCGTTCAATTTTCCAAACAGTTTCTCAATAGAACGAAAAATATATAAAAGGACAAGAATGAATACAGATAAAAAATGGAATATACTTTTTATAGAAGATGAGAAGTCAGAGTTCGATTTAAATACTAAGATGTTTGATGAACTGTTTAACAAAGTAGACAGAGTTCTTGGTAGAGAAGACTCCCTTAAACTTTTTAATAGTAATGAATACGACATGGTAATAGGGGATTTGAGTAAAGAGCCTGAGAACATCGCGTTTATGAAACAAATACAAGATATAAAACCTAAACAATCAATCTTTGTCTTAGTTGATGAGATAGATACAGATAAAGTTTACGGCTTTGCTGATATGAATATAAACGCTTTTATAATCAGTGCCGATCAGTTTGAAGCGGCGTTAGAAGAGCTCGCAAAGTTTGACCCTTATGCAGAAGTAGTAGACTAAGATCAGGGTGATTTTTTAAGAGAATAAAAGCTACAATTCGACCAATAAGTTAATACATTAAAAACTATAAGGGCAATAAAATGGCAGATTTAAGTGAAATGGAACTAGCAAGAGATATAAATACAAGCGAAGAAGTTTTAAATACATTAGTTGCAAGTGAAAATGAGAGTGTTAGAAAAGAAGTAGCGCAACATCCAAATATAACTACGGAGCAACTAGATATATTAAGTGGTGATGAGAGCCAATTTGTTAGAGTTAGAGTTGCTGCAAACGTATATACGTCAGCAAGTACGTTAGATAAGTTAAGTAAAGATGAGAGTGGATTCGTTCGTGAGTTTGTTGCAGAACACCTTAACACGTCGGTAGAGACGCTAGTCGCTTTAAGCGACGATAGATACATCACATCATGGGTTGCAGGTAATCCAAACTTACCAGTAGAAATTTTAAATAAACTAAGTGGCGATAGAGACGAGTTTGTTCGTATATCTGCTACTGTTAATCCAAACATACCGACAGACACACTCGATACACTAAGTTATGACCTAGATGAAAATGTTCGTGCGGCAGTTGCAAAAAATCCAAGAACGCCACCAGCTACTTTAACAAGACTAATTGGTGATGAGAATGAAAGCGTTCGTGAAGTTGCTTTAGAAAATCCAAGTAGAGTAATATAGAGAAAATGAAGCATTTAGACTACCTTGATGCTATTCTTAAACTCAATCTCTACTCCAAACATTATTATGTTTTAGACGACCCCATAACTACTGATGAAGTTTACGATAAACTTTATCATGAAGTCCTCGCTTACGAAGAAGAAAACCCCACTTTAACACTTCATAACTCTCCCACTCAAAGAGTTGGAGACGTGGTTAGTTCGGGTTTTACCAAAGAGCCGCACCTCTCCCGCATGTGGTCACTTGAAGACATATTTGATTCGCACGGGCTACAGAAATGGCTTACAAAAACCTATAAACTCGATAAAAACATTAGCTTTTACTGTGAGCCTAAGTATGATGGGGCTTCTTTGAACCTTGTCTATGAAGATGGGAAACTAGTAAAGGGTATAACTCGTGGTGATGGAACAGTAGGGGAGCTTATCACTCAAAATGTTAAAACCATTAAATCAATTCCTTTAGAGATAGACTATAAACAAAGAATAGAAATTCGTGGTGAAGTCGTCATCTTTAAGGATGAGTTTGAGAAGATAAACAAAACGCGACTAGCTGAGGGTGAAGCGCTTTTTGCAAATCCAAGAAATGCGGCTGCTGGAAGTCTAAGACAGCTTGACTCAAACATAACATCAAAAAGAAACTTAGTTTTTCTTCCTTACGGCGTTGGAGAAGATGAGTTAGACCAGAAGCTTCTGAGTAACAAGATGGAGTATATCTACTCTCTTGGGTTTAGAAAACCACCAGAACGCGCAATCTGTAAAGGTTACGAGGAGATAGAAGAGATTTACAAGCAGATGGTTAAAGATAGAGACTCTTACTCTATGATGCTTGATGGAATGGTTGTAAAGGTAAACGAAATATCTTCACAAATAGATATGGGCTACACGGTTAAAGTACCGCGTTTCTCCGTAGCTTACAAGTTCCCGGCGGTTGAGAAAATAACAACCGTAAAAGAGATAATCCTTCAAGTAGGTCGAACCGGCGCTGTAACTCCCGTAGCTATAGTTGAGCCTACAGACATTGATGGTGTTGTAGTTGAACGCGCAACTCTTCATAACTTTGATGAGATACAGAGAAAAGACATAAGACTCGGGGACAAGGTCATCATTCTTCGAAGTGGAGACGTCATTCCAAAAATCATAAAAGTTTTGACTCATGAACGCGATGGAAGCGAGGTAGTTTTTGCTAAACCAACGAACTGTCCCGTTTGTGAAAGTGAACTACTTCAAGAAGAGGTCCTTATAAAGTGTCAAAACCTTAAATGTGCTTCTCGGGTTGTAAACTCCATCATGTACTTTGCGTCAAAACCATGTCTTAACATAGATGGACTAGGAGTGAAGATAGTCGAGGCTCTTTTTGTCAGCGGCCTTGTCCTCAGTGTGGTAGATTTATTTGACTTGAACCTTGAGCAGCTTTTAGAACTCGAGGGTTTTAAAGAGAAAAAGTCTCAGAACTTACTCAAGGCGCTAGAGAATGCCAAAGGTAAAGAGTACTGGCGTTTCATAAACTCGCTTGGCATAGAACATATTGGAGAAGTAGCTTCAAAAACTCTAGCGGATAGTTTTGGTTCTTCTTTTGTAAATGCGACTAAAGAGCAAATAGTCGAGTGTGAGGGAATAGGCGAAGAGATGGCAGAGTCTCTGTTGGAGTTTGTTCGCGTAAACGCGGAGACTATAGTCAAACTTCAAGCGACCCTTGTGCCAACGGAACCACTCAAACGCGAAGAAGCGGATGAGAATCCTTTTAAGGCTAAAACCGTGGTTTTAACTGGCACCATGAGCGAGTCTCGTGGTGCAATAAAAGAGATACTAGAAGCTCTCGGCGCAAAAGTGAGTGGTAGCATTAGTAAAAAAACAGACTTTCTCATCTATGGCGAAGATGCTGGAAGCAAGTATGACAAAGCGGAAAATTTAGGTGTAAAAACTTTAACTGAAAATGAAATGAGAGAGATGATATGATGAATTTTAAAGAAAATGAAACTGAAGAAGAATACGACTATACAAATGAAGAACCCTTAGAAGATGAAGTGGATGAGCATGATGAATATGATGCGGATGATGAAGAGCGAGAGCAATGCGACTAGACAATTACCTTGTAGAAAAAGAGTTTGTTGATAGTAGAAACAAAGCTCAAAGCATCATAAAAGAAGGTCTCGTCAGTATTAACGCGAAGTGCGTTACCAAGAATTCTTTGAAGATAGAAGAGGGTGATGAGGTTACTGTGCAAGAGTACAAAAAGTATGTCTCACGAGCAGCGCACAAGCTTGAAGAGTTTTTGATTGAACTAGACTTAGAGGTTTCAAGTAGAGTGGCCTTAGATATAGGTTCATCAACAGGTGGCTTTACTCAAGTACTTTTACAAAGAAATGTAAGTGAAGTAAGCGCGGTAGACGTAGGAACGGAGCAACTTCATAAATCACTAAGAGACGATAGTCGCGTTTATGTTTATGAGAACTGCGACATAAGAAAATTTGAGTCAGAAAAAAAGTTTGACCTCGTCGTGAGTGACGTGGCGTTTATATCTCTTTTACACATTCTTGATGATGTGGACAGACTTGCAACTGATGATATTATACTTCTGTTTAAACCACAGTTTGAAGTTGGTCGTGAAGTGAAACGCGATAAAAACGGCGTTGTACTTGATAAAAAAGCTATAATAAACGCAATGCAAAAGTTTGAAGACGCATGTGAACAGAGGCAATGGACTTTAGCGCAAAAGTCACCTTCAAAACTGACTGGGAAAGAGGGAAATTTAGAATACTGCTACTACTTTAAAAAGTAATTTATAGGGAGTCATAAATGACGAAACTACTTAAAATAACATTTTTAATACTTACCGCGTTTACACAGTTACATCTATCTAATACTTAATAATTACTTATATTATTTAATTAATACTAAATAATAAGCTTTAGTCATATTAATTGGAATAGACTTAAGGCATCTAGAATGATTGTAAGCATTCTAAGAGAAACTAGATTTGTAACATTGTCATTTTGCTATACATTTCTAGTTGTAAGCTTAACATGCTTTCAGAATTTGTATTTATTCATTAGAACGAATCATACATTCATATTTTATACGTTTAAATACG
>CAWUTM010000071.1:0-7937 GCA_963925755.1 uncultured Sulfurimonas sp.
CAATCATAAATGGCAATATAGTTAAAAGGTCTACAATTGCATAAGGAGTCATTGCATATTTTAATTTTCCATAAAACCCATTATAAATATTGAGTTTTCCAGATGCATATACTCTTAATAAATATTCAAATATAAAAATAACCATTATGGTGCTGTTGATGTTTGTAAAAAGTGTTTTATATTCTAGCTGATATTCTCGTACACTTGATAGCATTAATGACACTATGCTTATTATGATTAATACATATAGAGACACGTTAATCCAATATGCCGTTTTATTATTTTGCGGCTCTTCTAGTATTGTGTATAGGTACCCTTGAATATTCATTTTTATTACCTTTTTAAAAGATGACTTAAAGACTCTTGAATTGTTTTGTATTTAAATGTAAATCCAGCATTGCTAAGAGCTTTCGGATAGACTTCTTTTGAACCTGTAAGCACAGTTGACGCCTCTCCAAATATAAGTTTTAAAACAAACTTTGGCATAGGAATAATGGTCGGACGATGAAGAATTTTTCCTAATGCTTTGGTAAACTCATAATTACTTACAGGGTTCGGTGATGTTGCGTTAAAAACACCTGTGAGCTTATTTTCAATTATATAACTATACATAGAAACAAGATCGTCAACATCTATCCAGCTTGTCATCATTTTTCCATCACCAAGAATGCCACCTAAGCCAATTTTAAAAGGTGTTAACATCTGAGACAATGCTCCACCATCACTTCCTAGTATAACTCCAAAGCGAACTATGGCAGTTGGTTTAATGCACCTATTAGCTTCCTTTTCCCACTCTTTTGTCAGTTGTCCTAGAAAATCATCTGTGTAAGTATCAAAGCTCTCATCGTAGGCATTATCGTCAGGATAAGCACCTATCGCCGAAGTTGAAATAAAATGTTTTACATCACTTCTATTGATTGCGTTTACAAGTTTCTTCGTGCTGTCTATCCGACTGCTAACCAGAAGTGATTTATATGATTTACTCCAGCGTTTTACTATTGGAGCGCCAGCAAGATTAAAAACGATATCTACATCTTGTAGTTTTTTGAGTATTTCATCTTCACTATCAGCTCTTTGGATAACTACATAGTCATTGAATTTTTCTCTTAGATGCGAGGCGACAAAACCACTCGCCCCGGTAAGTGCTACTTTCATCTTACTAAATGGTGAAGTATATCAACCACTTGGGCTTGGGAGCTCACAACAGCTGATGCCGCGGCGTCAATCTCTTTAAGAGCATGTATAAACTCCTCAGAATGAATAACTATGACCTTTTTACCTAGTGCCGTAGCGTATCCAGTATCAAACGCGGCATTCCATTGTTTGTACTTTGGACCAAACTTTACAACGAGTATGTCTGCTTGTTTGATGAAAGTATGGTTTCTCATAGAGTTTATTTTAGCGCTTATGTGGTCATTATAAAAACTACTTTCTTGTTCCCCTACTACATTTTTACCTATGTCATCACTACTGGCATGGTCATGTTCAGGCGTAAGAAATTCTATATCATGGTTTTCACAACCAGTCATGATTTCTTCTCTCCAATTAGAATGGATTTCACCGGCAAGATATACAGTGTACATATTGATTCCTTTTAACTTTTCTTTATTATCTCTTAATTTTCTTAAGCTTATGCATATAAAGAACTTAAAACAATTGTAAAATTAGATACAATTGTTCAAGCAAACAGTCTTGACTGTTTATATAAGAACCCCTAACTAAACTAAGGAATTATAAAATGGAAATTAAAATATACTTTTGTGCTGCCATATACAACGAGGATTCTGAAATAATCCAAATAACGGACATTAAAAAACAAGCGACTAACGATGGTATTACCGATGTTATATCTCAACTTCAAAACTCAAAGACTACGTTATCTGCTTTATATAAAGATGGCTGGAGATTAATTCAAGTTGTTTCTTCTCACGAGACGAATGGCTATAGACTTTTTGTAGAAAGAGGTTAATCTTTTACGAAGAATATCGTTCTCTAACTTAGTCTAAAAATCTGTTTTTTATTTCTAAGTTTGAGATACTGCAGCTTTCACTCTGTCCAAAAACTTTATAACGATTTTTTGCGATAAGGTCGTAAATAAAGTCTCTCATAAATTTTGGAACCACAATAAATACAAATAACAACTTCCACAATCCACCTAAGTTTTTAAAGATGTGCAATGCTGCTGAGGATTTTATATGAATAATACCTCGTTGGGAATACACAAGAGTATCAAAATCAGATATAAGTACGTTGTTTTCATTTAACACTTCTTGCCCTACTTCAGACTCAAGAGAAGCAAAATAAAACTTAGATTCGGAATCTCTTTTATATATAAACTTTACAATTGCAGAACATAAATTACATGTTCCATCAAACAATATAATATGTAATTCGTTCTTATTATTCCTGCTCATTAGTTTAATACTTTTAGTATAAATTTTCTATAAGGTCGGACCCGCATTTTAATTCACTGAACCAATTCAAAAAATTTGTTATGTTTTCATCTCTAAATACAGCTCCATGTTGAGGGGCGATCATATCAATGTCCAAATCTGAGACTTTCTTAACCCATTCTTTACAAACCTTGTTGCTACCCATATATCTAGTATGAAAACTTTCCAAGTACGGGAGATGATCTTTAAAGTTATCTAGTTCCTTATATACAGACATTGGAGGTACTACAGCAGCTCCGATATCACCAGAAAAAATGATTTTAGATTGAGAATCGTAAAGGTTAAAGTTTCCGGGACTGTGTAAAAAATGCGCTGGTACAAATTTTATGTATCCTTTTCCAAAAGGTATTTGAGTCCCCTTGTCTTCAATGGAAAAGATTCTTTCCATGTCTAAAACTCCATAATGAGTCATAAATCTTGTCCATATTTTTGGCAGAACAAGTACTGTAGATGTAGATACCGACCATTCGGATATCGAACCTGCAACATCAGGGTCTTGGTGTGAAAAGAAAACAAATTTTATGTTCTCAACCGGTATATATTCTGAAATTGCATCGCAGAGTTCATGAAAAATTGCCGAACTCCCAGGATCAATCAATACCCCTGAACCATTATTTATAAGTAAATATTGATTAACCGATAAAAAACTATCTTCTTGCATTTCATCGTCAATACTAAACATAACGCACTTGTGTATTCCATTATCAAACAGTAATTTACTTTTAGCCAAATTGTAATCCTTTAAATTCTCGTATTAAAACCATCTGTCTCCTAGCGACATAATCAATTAAAACTTTTTTATACTCACTTGTCAACTCTTGCTTCAACACAATAAAAAATGTTTTAGATTTCTCTTCAACTCTAAGCACTTCGGCTGGAGTATGAATTATTATATTCTTATTATCATGATCTAAAACCATATCCAGAGAAACCGATGTCCCTTTTTTTAATCCAGCCGGAATGGCATCAATTTCCAACTTTATCGCATCTACTGAGATATCATATATATGTGTATCTGCATATACTTTTCGATTATCATGGAAAAGTGAGACAGTATGATGTTCTTCCGGAAAAACTCTAACATATTTTCTTTGAGTTGGGTTTCTACTCACAAATCGCATATTTTCAAAACTTATTGTTTGTAACTCAAAATCAATATTTTGTATAGGTTTACAAAGAATTGCACTTGGGAAAATATCCGAAGTTATCAATATACTTTTTTGATATTGAGCGGCTTTTTGCTGCATGAATGAAGTCTTTACTTTTAGTTGCTGATTTTGGATGTCAACAACCAGTCCAATATTCGTAATTGTCAAGCCTTTGTAATAATTATAAATTTTAATTTCAGCGCTATTTTTATGAAGGATTTTCATTAAATTCACAATGGTGGAACGACTTTTAATCTGTTTATCATTTTCAAAGGCCCTATTATCAAAGAGAGATAAAAGGTTAAGGGCGGTGATGTCGTTAAGAGATAAAATATACATGTTCTTTTTGTTTGGCAAAGAATGCATTTTTAAGATAAAATGCCTATTATCACCTTTTTTGTCTTTAATTTTCACATGAAAAATTTTACCTTCGTCTTTTATGGCTTCTGTAAACCAATCAATTTCGTCATGGTTATATAAAAAACCATTATGAGGTAACAACAACTGTCCAAAGTTTACATATTGGGACTCAAAGTTTTCTATGATCTCTAAATCAAAAAAGTCTAAAAACATCTGATTGACAAAGATTGGAATTTTTTTAGACATCAAAGCCAAGATATCACTTTGATAATTTATTAAGTCATCCATATAAGTAATAAACATGGAACTATTTTCTTCTAGATTAATTGTGTTTATGCATCTAACTAAAGTTTTTACCAGTTCTTCGATGTTAAGTGGTTTTTTTAGGTAACTAAACACACCGCCTTCAATAGCTTTAAAAAGATACTCTTTATTATCAAAGGCGGAAGTAATAATGATTTTTGTCGACGGTTCAAGGCTTTTTATCTTTGTCATCATTTCAAGACCATTAAGTTTGGGCATTTGAATATCAGTTATTACAATCTGAGGACGATGCTTTTTAAAAATTTCATATCCCTCTTGTCCATCTGAGGCAGATATTACATCGACAAATAGTTTTTTAAATAATGTAAGAGCTTTTTCTCTTAGTCCGTCATTGTCTTCTACATATAAAAGAGTAAAGCCTTCTGAAAGTTCTTGTAATTCCAGTATTCTCGCACGCTCTAACATCTACTTTTCTTTGCCATTTACACTCTCTACCTATCAAATCAGTATTTATACACATAATTATAACTTTTTAATCTAAAGAGTGTCTAGTTTCATCTCTTTAATTTCACTACTAATTTTTTAAATTATACTACTATGCTTATTCTATTGGTAAACACTTAATTAAAATATGTTAGAATCGTATATGTTCATAAAACTCATAATTCTTACTTTTTTATCTCTCACATCTCTTATATGTGGAACCATCGAAACCAATTACTATACAAAAAATCATGATGTTAATCTCTCCCTTTTAATCCCTGGTATTTCAAAAGATATCAGGCTCACTCAGATACACAGTTCAAAGTACTCAAAAAAAATGGAATCTCAAGACTTGGTGAATCTCCTTGTATTTCATGGGTATAGAGGATTCATTCCCAAAGGAAGGTATGTAACTTTCACGAAGAAGAGTCCCGTCGACACACTTGTCATTAAAAAATGGCTAAGAAATCTTTATGAAAAAAAGTATAAAGGCATAGAAATTCATTCTATTTCTGTAAACCCTCGTGGCTATTTAGCAGCACTCCCAAAAGAGTACACGGTAGACATACAGTCAAAAAGTCATCTTAGAAAGAGTGGCATAGTACATATAAAGTCAAAGAGTCATCGGCAAACATTTTTCGACTACGCTATCAAAGCCAAAGTGATCGTTTATACCGCAAGAAAAAAGATAAAAAGGAACGAGGAACTGTTTAATAGAAACTGTGTAAAAAACAGTATAATGCTGGATACTTTTAAGGCTTTACCTGTTGAAGATATTCATAAGGCTCAGTTTCAGAGTAAACACAACATCAAAAAAGATGCTGTCATCACTATTCGTGATGTTACAGGACTGTATTTAGTTAAACGCGGCTCTAAGGTTACCGTTTCTTTAAATAACTCAAATATGGCTATATCATTTATTGCCAATGCAGAGGAAAATGGTCGTTATGGTGAGAGTATTTATGTAACAAGCACTAAGGGTAAAAAAAATAGAGCTGTAGTGACGGGAAGAAATAAGGTGGAAATCAGATAATGAAACTAATCATAGCGACAAGTGGGGCAAGTGGAGTAAACATAGGTTTAAAAGCGCTTAAGCTACTTCCAAACACCATTGAAAAGCATTTTATTATGTCTCAAAATTCAGAGCTTGTTTTAGATAAAGAGATGCAAAGTAGCGTTACTTCACATAGTAACGATGATGTCTCGGCAAGTATAGCTTCTGGTTCATTTGGAACGGATGCTATGCTTATAGCACCCTGTTCTATGAATACCCTTGCTAAAATAGCCTGTGGTATTTCAGACAATCTTGTGACGCGATGCGCGGCAGTTATGATAAAAGAGCATAAAAAACTCATTTTAGCACCTCGTGAAATGCCGTTTTCAGCTATTGCTTTAGAAAACATGCAAAAACTAGCTACTCTTGGGGTTATCATAGCACCTCCAGTTATGGCTTACTACTCGGAGCAACAAACGCTTGAGGAGATGGAAAACTTCGTGATTGGTAAGTGGTTTGACCTTTTAGGAATCGAAAATAATTTATATAAGAGATGGGAGTAAATAATGGTTAAGACAGCACTATATCCTGGGACTTTTGATCCTATAACAAATGGGCACTTCGATGTAATTAAACGAGCGCTTGGTCTCTTTGATGAACTTATCATTGCTGTTGCAGCTTCACATGACAAAAAACCTATGTTTACCCTTGAACAGCGCATTGAAATGACAAAACAAGCAACGGATCATCTAACCCATGTCAAAGTAGTTGGTTTTGACAACTTGACCGTTGAGCTGGCAAAGCAGTGTAAAGCTTCTATTCTCATACGAGGACTACGCGCAGTAAGCGACTTTGAGTTTGAGCTGCAGCTAGGATATCTTAACAACTCGCTTGATGACACTATTGAAACAGTTTATTTGATGCCAAAACTCAAACATGCTTTTATTAGTTCATCTATCGTAAGAAATCTTTTAAAATTTAATGGAAAAACAGAACACCTGCTTCCAAAAGAAGTACAAAACATCATAGGAAATATGAATTCATGTACATTGCAATAGAAGGCATTGATACAGCAGGAAAGAGCACTCAGATAGCCGCTATTTCCAAAAGTTTTCCAAACGCGGTACTGACTAAAGAACCTGGTGCGACTGACATAGGAATAGAAATAAGAGAGATGGTTTTATCTGCTCGAGCTAAAAGTAAAAAAGCGGAATTTCTTCTCTTTTTAGCGGATAGAGCCGAGCATATAAAAGAGGTTATAGAACCAAATATAGACACACAAATGATAATTTCTGATAGAAGTGCCGTAAGTGGCGTTGCTTACGCTCTAGTTCAAGGTGAGATAGATAAAAAAGAGTTGGTTGAGCTTAATAACTTTGCGACTAACGGTATCTACCCAGAGAAAGTATTCTTGCTGCGTTTAACAAAAGAAGAGTTAGAATATAGACTTTCACAAAAAGAACTCGATGGCATAGAGCTTCGTGGGTCTGAATATCTTCTAGGTATTCAAGATGCCATTGTAGAAGCCACAAAGCTCCTTGGAATAGACCTTATAGAAATAGACGCAACACAAAGCATAGATGCGATAACTCAAGAGATATTAAACAATATTAACTAAATGAAACTTCAAAACCTTGACTATATAAATCAAAATGACAAAGAACTCGTAGAGCTCTTTATCTCCTCAACTGATGTAAAAAAATATATTTTAGGCATCAACAAACTCACAAAATCTGTTTTAAAATTTGTCGAAGTTGATGGGATAATTGATGATTTTACTCGCGTACAACGCTCACGAAAGAAGGAAATTCTCTGTATAGACGACGTTCCTAAAGACGCTCTCATACTTTCAACGGCTACGGGAAGTCCACTTGAAGTAAAAATTAAACTAGATAGTATGGGCTTTAAAAATATAGACTACCTTTCATTCTGTAAATACAGTTCATTTGATTTAGTAGATCCACCTTTCATCATGGATTTCAGAGAGGATTACAAACATAACAAGCAAGAGTATGAATACGTATATGACCTTTTAGCTGATGAAAAATCTAAAGAGATTTTTAACAAGGTCATTAATTTTAAGATAACGTTTGATTACAACTTTATGGAAGGGTTCACCAACGACCATGATGGACAGTACTTTGACAAAGAGATACTTCCTCCCCTAAAAAACATAAGTTTCTTGGATGGTGGTGGTTACGTAGGTGACACCGCTACGCAAATTATAAAAAACTA
>CAWUTM010000072.1:0-14375 GCA_963925755.1 uncultured Sulfurimonas sp.
CCTTTTAAGTTTCCATCACGTATGGAAGGGAGTCTATCGTTAAAGACTAAGTCTCCTACAAAGACTATTCTTTTCTCTGGTATGTAAACGTAAAGATCACTATCCGTATGAGCTTTATGATTTACATGGAGTATGGAAACTTTTTTATTGTCAATTTCCAAATCTTTATGCGTATCTACTAAGAGTGAAGGGTATGTTTGCGTTGTTTTAAGATAAGCCTCTTTTGTAATTCTTCTTTGCATTCTGGTTGTCTCTTCTTTTGGAAGATTAGCAAAGGATGAAGAACCTATGATTTTGACACCTATGCTTTCATAGTAGCCATTACCTAGCCAGTGGTCATCATGTAGGTGTGTGTTTATAACATAAGATATAGGGAGATTTTTGATTTTTTTCATTTGTGCATATGCTTGAGAAGCATAAGAAAAAGAGGGACCACTATCTATCACAAGATAGCTGGTCCCCATATTAACAAAACAGGAATTAGAAATATTTCCATTGTTACGCTCGTCCATCACTTCTGAGTATCCAAAAAAGCAGTGAGTTGCTGCTGCACTGACTTCTTTGGGTTGAAGTTTGTAATCAAAAGCAAGGAGAGAATGAAATAAACATAAACTCAGTATTAGTGACTTCAAAGCGTAACTCCTTTTTAACTATGTTCTAGAATAAGTAGTTTAATTCAAAACGGTATTCGTTGTATGAATCTTTATCAGTAGAACCTTCACGTTCGTTAGCACTTACTAAACCAACACGAATTTTCGCATATAAGTTAGGTGTAATAGTTTCACGGAAGTCCATGTGAAGGATGTTACTATCAGCTTGTACTCCACCCGTTCCTTGCTTATTTTCATCAAAGTCTTGCATTGCATAACGAGCAAGCGCGCTAAATCCAGGAACTAAACCAGCTTTTCCAAAGTCGTAATTAACTTCAGCACAAATAGTTTGTGTATTAGCTCTCCAGTTATACTGAGCCATTGCACGAGTATATCCACCAGTTGGAAAACCTCTCCATGGAGCTATGATATCCGCTTCATCAGCAACAGAAGAGTAACCAACTTGAGCTTTTAATGGACCATCTTTTAGAGTTAAACGTGCCATAAGAAGTGAACTATCTAGAGAACCACCATTCGTATAACCACTTTGAACTCCATTAGTCGCATTAACATTTCCACTTAAACTTGCACCACCAATAGCACCACCACCATTATCTATCTGGTGCATATAACGTACACCTGGAGTTAATGTCATACTATCGCCTAAACTTATTTTATAGTTAACTTCACCAGTTATTGAAGATACAACATCAGTTACAGAACCATAAGTCACATCAACTTGAAGCCCTTTAATGGACTTGTTACTTGCATCAACTACGATAAGCTCATGTGAAGTGTCTGCTTTAAGTCCAGCTGCTTTAGCAGCTGTAAAGTTAGCATGAGATAAACCTTTGTGTACTGCAGCATCATCATTACCATTCCATTTTGCTCCTGCACTATCTTTAAAAGTAATTACATCATGAAAAGTAGTGTGGTCACGTAGCTTTTGTGCAGTGAAGTATGCTCCACGAACTCTTGTGTCTGGAATATCTTTTGTCTCAAGAACGAAACCTTCAAAAGTGTTTGGAATCATTTTTGTATCATTTGACTTTGTAAGAAATGATTCAAAAATTTGACGACCAGCGATAGCTTTTGTTTTTGAGTATGTATACTCTAAACTTACTTCTGCTAGAGAGACCATATACCAATTACTATCACTTGCTACATCATAGCGACTAAAGAGGTCATGTCCTTGCTTAATGTTACCAGTATCTGCCTCATCAGGTCTTACTAAATTTGGAACATAAGCACCATATAAACCAAGTGTAGAACTAATACCATATAATGGTGCTGTTTTATAAACTAAACTAGCTCCCACACCAAGAACTTCATGGTCATAAGTACTCCTGTTCATAAAAGAGTTCATTCTAGCTCTTCCGTAGAATACACCTTCTGTAAATACTTCTAATAAATCATTAGCATTTTTTGGTGTTACGTTAGTTACAACCATCATATTGTTTTTAAATTGACGTTTAAGCTTCTCATCTGCTGTATTTGCACTTACAACTACTGCAGAGACTAGTGCAGCAGCAGAACAAATTTTTAATAAATTCATATTTTTCCTTTTTTGTAATTAAAAGTATTTAATAGTTTTATTTTATCTTTTTAAAGCTTTTTACCAGCTTTTTGTAAGTCACCATGCCATGATGAAATTACATATATTTTATATCTAAAGATCTACAAAAAATATTTTTCCACTTAGTATGTAAATGTAAAGATCACTATTTGTATGAGCTTTATTATTTACACTTTTTAAAATAACTTTTTTGGTAGAAAATGTTTTTAATTTATTTGATTTTTCATATGCTTGGTGGGCATATGAAAATGTGGAACCACTATCTATCACAAGATAGCTAGCTCCCATATTAACGAAGCAGGAATTAAAAATGTTCCCATTGTTATGCTCGTCCATCACTTCTGAGTGACCAAAGAAGCAGTGAACATTGCTGCTGGTAATGTTCACATTCTTTGGTTGAAGTTTGTAATCAAAAGCAAGGAGAGAATGAAATAAACATAAACTCAGTATTAGTGACTTCTAAGCATAACTCCTTTACTTTAGAACTTGAATTGGTACTGAGCGATAAATGCATCTGCTTTATATCCACCTTTACCATTCCATTCAACTGTTGAACCATCAGTATCACCGCTAGCTACAATGTAGTTTAGAACCACTTTATGTTGGTTTCTTGCACGTTTAGCTTTACGAGAAAAATCTTGGTAAGGCTTAGAGATAAATACATTCAGTCCTAGGTAAGTATTTCCTAGTTCTGTAGAATCAGCAGTTGTACCCTTTGTAGAAGTACCTTGCATATGTTTTGCAACTAATTCTAAGTCTGGAGTTACAAAATAACCAGCTGTAGCAGTAAAAACTTGTTCATCCCAGTCTTTAGTACCCGCAATATTATGTGCATCAAAGTATTCCGCTTTTAGACTTAATGCACCTAGATTAGAATCTAAACCAATATTCATATTTGAATAATCTTCATTCTTCCCTATAGAGTTATTTCCATCTAATTGATCAAAACCACCTGCATTTTCAGAGATTGCATAAGAAGCTTCTAGGTGAAGTTGTTCAGTATAATCAAACATACCACGAACTACATAAGAGTTTCCACCCATTGCACTTGCTTTTGCTGCCTTACTTCTACTTGTTTGATTTCCAACCATAACATCATAACCAAAACCTTTCCAAGGACGTTCGTGACCCATTTCAAAACCATCAACTTTTCCATTGTTTCCGAGGAACATATCACGTCCAGAAATCATAAGACCAGTATTTCTTTCTAGAACAAGTGCCTTGTCAAAACCACGTTCAGCAATGTCAAGATTCCATCCTGGCATAGTAAAACTCATACCATTTGGCATTTTAATCAGACCGGCTTTTACAACAAAACCAGGATCAACAACATAAGAGATAAAAGCATCTTTTACTAGTTTAGGAATTGAGTCACCATTTGTATGATCGCTTGCTCCACTCGCATCTTGATTGAAGTCTAAGAAAACTTTACCGCGAACTTTACCAGCAACATACTTCCAACCTAGACGGATACGCTGTGCACGGAACGCTACATTTGTACCAGCTTGTTCTACTGAACCAGCTTCTTTAAGTTGCATACCTTCTCCACCAACCATTTCTAATTGTGCAAAACCAAACATTGTAAGTTTAGTATCTACGTCACCAACTTTTTTCTTCATTGTATATCCAGCTTCTGCTGATGTTGCCATCATTAGTACAGCTGCAGCCCCTGCCGCTAACTTAATCATATTTTTTTTCATTCTATTCCCTTTTTTTAAAATAACTATATTTGTATGCTTACATGAGCAAGCACATAGATTATATCCCTAGCAGCTTCTAGAGCCCTTAACTGGACACCCGCAATCATAGTCGACTAAAGTAACATTCCCGGCATTACTTACGTCAACAACTTTTTGTCTTTTTATATAGTCTCTCGTAACGTCATAGACAGCTCTTATTTTCTCTTCTTGAAGGTTGCTTCCCGCATTTTGCAAGTTACCGCCCCAAGATGATACAACATAAGTCTTGCCTAAATCAATTGGTTCCCCACCAATCATTAGCTTCGAGATTCTTTCTCCAGCTTTATTAGCAACGGCGATACTGTAGGTAACGCCACCGAGACGACTCATGTCTCCTCCTTGCTGATAAAGTGGATTCGCATTGAAAACATTATCTGCTATATCTTCTAAAAGAGTAGCAATCTGTTTTCCTTTTAAGTCAAACGTATAAACATTCGGGTAAGTAATACCACACATTTCATATACGTTATCCATTAAGATGTCATCACCCGCAAGTACGGTTGTTCCCCATCTGTAACCTGGAGTAAATGACATATCACATTTCATTTCATCCATAATAGCGTCATTAATCAACTGATCAAAAGTTGAAAAGAACGTATCGCGTTTGTAAAGTATGTTCTTAGTTTGACCAAGCACTTCACCAAACTCTTTATCAAAAGGAGCATATAACTCGTTTACAAGTTTTACACCCTCTGGATCTGCTGGAATAATATTTGAAGCCATTGGTACAAGTTTATACTCATAGTCAATTACTTTTCCATCTTTTGCGTCTATATCTAATCGCCCAATAAACTTACCATGACTACCGGCAATTACAATTACCGTTCCATCAATAGTTATAGGTTGAGGAGAAGGGTCATGAGTATGTCCACTGAGTATAAAGTCTATACCGTGAACTTGACGAGCAACTTCTTGATCAACGCTAAAACCATCATGTGAAAGAACAACGACACAATCAACTTTATGCTCATTTCTTAATTCATTTACATACTCTTGAAGCGTGTCTAGTCTAAGACCAAAGCTCCAACCCTCTGTAAACTCTTTAGGATTCGCAGTAGAAGTAAATGGGAAAGACTGACCAATAATACCAATCTTCGCGCCGCCTTTTTCTTCAATAGTATATGGCTCAAAAATAAGCTCTTCATACTCATCCGCAAAAGGATCATTTCCTATAACGTTTTGAGTAACAAACTTAGCGTCTAGCATTTCTATAAGCTCTTTAACTCTCTCTTTACCATAAGTAAATTCCCAGTGTCCAACCATAACGTCAACGCCAAGGTAGTTTTGAGCTTTTACGATAGCTTCACCACGAGTTTTAAGAGCAACTCCAGTTCCTTGCCAAGTATCACCAGAGTCTAAAAATAGTACATTTTCATTACCGCGTTCACTTCTTACATGCTCAAGATAAGTTTTTATATGAGCGATACCGCCCATTTTTCCAAACTTCTTAGCTAACTCTTCAAAATCAACATGCGTATCAAAGTAAGCATTTAGAGAACTTGGTTCTAGTCCATAATGTTCTGCAAACGCCTCACCACATAAAAATCCTGGCGTTCCCACAAGGTTTGGAGCAGAGATCAGTGTTGATGGTTCTCTCCAATAAAGTGGCTTAATATGCGCATGAATATCACACATGTGCAATAGCGTAAAATTACCAGTTGCCTTAAAGTCGTATATGTCTTTTACAGATATCTGAGCAGGTGTTTTTGGAGAGGTACAGCCAGTAGCGGCTGTGCCTAGTCCAAAAACTGCTGCAATATGCATAAAGTCTCTTCTAGAAATGTCCATTGTTTACCCTATCTTTTAAGGCCAGGAATTGCGATTTCCGTGCCCTTAGCTTCATGTGTAAGATATACTTCAAGCGCTACCATTTCAGGAGAACCTAAAGGAATAACTTTTAGTAATGCATTCTTCATACAACCTTGAAAACGACGAGGTAGTGTTCTCAAAGAAGATTTAGTCATTCTATATGCTGGCCAAGTAGCTGCAACCGCAACACCTTTTGAAGTTAAATCAGGTAAAGGTTGAGTTCTAAGAACAGCGCCAATGATATCTGGAGAGTGACATGAGTTACAAGATAAACCTCTTCCACCACGAGCAGTCATATAAGTTTTTTCTCCAAGAACAAATGCCTCTTTGATATGCTTATCCGCGTTAACGTCGATATTACTTTTTTCACCATTAGCAAGAGCTTTCACATAAGCGCTCATGTCAAACATATCTGAGCTTTTAAGCTGAAATGGTTTATGTCCATTTTTACTCATAAGTCCTTGAAGCGCTTGATCCATACCAACAACTTGTTTGAACTCTTTTATGTAACGAGGAAAACCCGCTATATATGCTGGTAAATTATCTTCACTTACATTAAAAAATGCAGCAACACCAGCATCTCCACCACAATATTCTTCTAACAACTCTTCGCCATTAGCTATCATGAGGTCTGCTGGATTGTTTTCTAACATTTCCGTATACATTGCACGGTCTGCATCACTCATTGCAAATTGTTCTCCAGCAAATGACAATGATGAAAAAAGTGCTATAGATAAAGCTATTTTAATTCCTGTTTTCATTGATTATCCTTTTGGTTTAATCTTTTTACTTTTTTCATTTACTTCACCAGTATTATCCGTATAAGTAACTTTTAATTGGCCTTTTCCATCTATTTTTATATATGTAGTAAATACGGGGTTAGTAGATAAAGATTCCCATACTGTCATATTTGTAATGTCTTTGCCATTGTAATTAAACTTTACATTATTTATGAACTTAGCGGGTATTAGTTCTTTTGTTTTTTTATCTTTTTGTGTACCAGTATCCATTGGGTGCATAACCATAAAACTAACTTTTACAATTTCACCATCTTTAAACTTTTTTGGTTTGATTTTAATCAGTGACTTTCTTGCTTTCATTTTAATCTTCCTATGATTTTATATTTTATATTTTATTTATTTGACTAGTTTGGTTTAAATCAACCACAACCACCGATAGTTACTTTTACATTTTGAGAAGCAGTAATGAAATCACCATTGCTTAATTCTACTAAAGCAATAACATCTTGAGTTCCACCAAGTTTAATACGTGTTGAAAACATTGCTTTTCCATTAGCAGGAGTTAAATACACATCTATAGAACGAGAGTTGAAATTTTTAGAAGCTAAAATATGAATAGCTTTTACATAATCATTATTTGTCATAGGGGAATCAACATTAACCGTTACTGGTACAACGGCACCATTTTCAGCAATTTCTGGAACTTTTAGCTTTATTCTTGATGATACTGTAGCTTTCTTGCCTCCAGTGATAGCATCAACAGCTGTTTTGTGCGACATTGCATTTTTACTTACAACTTTTGTTTCGCTTGCGAAACTGATTACTGGAGTTAGTGCGCTAGCAGCGGCAACTACACCCATTTTTTTAAAAAAATCTCTTCTTTGCATAATTTAATTTCCTTTTATTTTTCAGATATGATATATGAAGTGATATCACATATTTCTTTTTCATTAAACAACTTAGTTGTTAGGTTAACTGTCATGTGAGTGTTAGAATTCTCAACACGTGGATCGGCAATTTTTTGATAAACAAATTGATTGTCTCTTACACCACTATCAACAAACATGGATTTGTATCCTGTTAAATCTGGACCAATATTTCCAGCACCTACGGCACCTTCTATATTATGACATGCTACGCAGTTTCCGTATTGTTTTGGCTCTCCATTAGCATTCTTTTTCGCTAGACCTTTAGGTAACTTGCCTTTTACTTTTCCACCATTTAAGTTGTGAAATATAAAAGCACCTCTAGCAATTGAATCTTTGTCATTAGTCACACAATGGCTAGGCATAGTATATACTTGAGCCGGTGGCAATGAATCTTTTTCTATCATCTTGCTCGCATTTGGTTTCTCTATCATACTACTATAATCAGCAGCAAATAAAGAAGCACTTGCAATCAACGATATTATAATTGTTTTCTTCATTAAAAATTCCTCCTATAGATATTTCATAGGGAAGTGTACCTTTGAAATGTAAAATTAATGTAAAATTTGATTTATTCTTTGAAAATAGAAGGAAACATGTAAAGAAATTCACTTCCTTCACGAAGTTTAGAGTCTATTTTTAACTCTATATTTTCTTCCGTAATGATGGAGTGAACAATGTTTAAGCCTAGGCCAAAGCCACCTTTACTGGTGTCTTCTCGATAGTAACGATTGAAAATTTCATCAATATTTTCTATACCTACACCGTAATCTTTAATGCTTAAATGACATTTGTTCTCTTTCATATAGAGCGATATATCAATATGAGATTTTTCAGGGGAATATTTAATTGCATTTGAAATTGTGTTGTCAATAACCCTTTGTAACTTTTTTGTATTCATAACAATTTGAATGTTCTCATTAATATGGGGATTGATAGTGATCTCTTTCATATTTGCGACTTCGCTAAAGTACTCTATTCTTTCTTTGAGGAAATCAGACATTTCTATATTTATTTTTTCATAATCCAATCTATCATGCTTTATGAGATAGTCCATGTCATCGTAAATGTTGGAAAGAACTTTCGTTGCCGCCTTCATTCTTCGCATATATTTGTTTGGCTCGTTCTTTCTATTGTATAAATCTATATTAATGTTTATGATTGACAGAGGAGTGTTTATTTCATGCATGGAGTCTTTGATAAAATTGTCAAGCATCCGGTTTACTCGTTTAAATGGTTTTGCAAAAGTTTGCAAAAACAATAGAGTGAGAGTAAAAATCAATATTAGGACGCTAAATAAAATTAAAAATATTTTTTCATAGACGCTTGCAAATGAGAGTTTATTCTGAATTATCAAATATTTTGCACCAAAGTATCTTCCTTTTGGGAGCTGAAGAATTAAATAGGCATTGTTGTTCTCTTCAAGATGGTAACCATTTGTAAAAGATGTTATTTCGTAGTTTAATAGTGTGAAAATAGGTTTAAATTTTTCATCATAAAGTCCAGACTCGAAAGTTTTAAATCTTGGATACTCAAAGTATTCATCATTTTGATTGTACTCTTGCATAGCTTTGATGATTAAAAGGGATTTCTCTTTAAGTAGAAGTTCGTTTTGGACTGAATGAATGTTTTTCATATAGATTAGGTATAAAAATAAAGGAGCAAGAAGCAAAGTAGAGACAAGAGCGGTGTATAAAAGGGCCTGCTTCGCTGAATATTGACTATCTTTCAATTATGTAACCTAGTCCGCGTCTATTTTGTATGGTGTTCTCAGGCAGCTTTTTCTTGAGGTTGTTTAATTGAACCCTAATTGTTGCAGGTTCTACATACTCACCCCAGACCTCGTCTTGAAACATTTGAGTGGAAACAATCGAGTTTTTGTGTTTGATGAGAACCTCAAGCATATCCTTTTCAGTCTTTCTAAGAACTATTTCTTCTTCTTGAAGTGTTAATCTCCCTTTTTTAGAATCATAAGAAATATCACAACCAATTTTTATAACATTATGATTATCTTGAGAGGACTTCATCAAGGCCTGGTCGATTCGAAGCTCTAATTCTTCTATGTCAAATGGTTTTCTAATATAGTCACAACAACCGCGTTTATAGCCTTCCTTGAGGTCGTTGATGTCCACCATAGAGGTTAAAAATATTGCTGGAATGTTGTTGTGGTCTTGACGTATTTTGCGTAGTAACTCTAAACCACTTAAAGAGGGGACGTTTATATCTAGAATAAGTAAATCGTAGCTTGTTTCATATATGGCGTTATAGGCATCCAATCCATCCATAAACTCATCTACTTGATAACCAATGTCTGTTAAAAACTCCACTATACTTATTCTTAGTGAGTATTCATCTTCGAGTAATAATATTTTCATTTTATTTTCCCATCTATTTTTTTTACTATTTTTCTATTTAGCATTATTTGTATAAGCTCGTCTTTGGAGTATTTGTCAAATTTTTCGTAAGCTTCGTCAAAAAAAAGTTTCCTATCTTCTTTGTCAATTACATCTTGTAGATACACTAAAGAGTTAGCAGAATAATCAGCGTAAATATTATTGGCATATCTTTCCTCTTTAACGATATCGTAAAGACCACTTTTTGTAATGTCGATAAAAAAGGAGATGTCGTCATCTTTATCTCTAAAATAATCTAAATATTTTTTTGGTAAAACAAAAACAAAGCCGCCTATGATTTTTCCATTTCCATCTTGCATATTGTCATAAAATATATACTTATTATCTTTATCTAATAGTCCAGTTAACTTTAGTTCTTTAAAATCAACCGTATTTAAAGTTTGAATATGAGAATAGTTGTAATTTCTGTTTGCGAGAATATAATCGGAGATGGCTAAGTTTTGCATCATTAGCACGGCAGTGTCTATGTGCTGGACATCAAGTAGAACATACAAATCAATGCCAATACTACTAAAAAAATGAGTGATAGATTTGAAAAATGAGATGACTTCCACAAAACCCAGTCTTGTTCCATTTTTGGCATAAATGGGAACAGTGGTCTTGTTTCCCAATCGTCGTCCTATCTCAATGGAACTTCTTGGATTTGTGTGTGTGTCGAAATACTTGAGGTCTGGTCTATAGTCTCCAATTGGCATTCCCATATAAACATCATCCCAACTGCGGGCAAAAATATTTAATTCATCTGTTAAAATTTGTGCTACGATGTGAATGTTAGTTTCTTTTTCTATGCTGTTTAGTACATCAGTAAGTAATTGATACCCTAAATCTTCGTCATCATTTTCAAGAGCATTGATGAGAGCTTCGTTTTTTGATAACAAAATAGCCACTTTCAAATCATCCATTTGATGAGTTTTTAATTGTGAGCCAATTGTTAATCTCATTTGGTCCGCAATATTATTTAATTTTTGCTCATTCACCTCATTGTTAAAATAAAAAAAAATTGAAATAGTAACAGCGGTAAGCAAAGCAAAACTTACAATTATTTTTTGTAACATAATTTTCCTAGAGATTAAAGTAATTACGATTTTACACTAAATTTACAAAAAAGCAATACAATCTAAAAAATATGGAGGTATAGAAAAAATGAAAAAAATTATAATTTACCTTTTACTGTGCTCTTTCGCAGTGATTCAGGCAGATGAGGAAATTCATAAAGTAGTTTATGATCTTACAACGAGTAAGTTAGTTAAATTTGAAAAAACCGTGCTAAAAGCGATTGCGATTAATAAAACACACTATGAAAACAAGTTCCAAGAGTTGGAAGTAGCTGTGGTTATTCATGGAGGGGCGTATAAGTTTTTTACAAAAGACATTGGCAGCACTATATATAAAGATGATTTAAAATTAGTCAAAGAGCATGAGAGCTTAAAAAAACGTATACAGACTATGTCTGATACGTATGACGTAGAGTTTTTAATGTGCGAAGTCGGCATGTTAAGAAATAAACTTGATGCAAATAATATAATGGATTTTGTAAAAATAGTTCCAAACTCAACTATTGGACTCATAAACAAACAAAATGAAGGGTTCGCATATCTTCCGGTTAGGGATTAAACAATAAATTAAAGTCTGATTAGATATAATGAACTTTTAATTATTTAACTAGGAAATAGCATGGATATATTTGAAGCACATAAAGAGAGAATTGTAACAGGATTTTCTATCCTCGGTGTAGTAGTTCTCATAGGTTTTATTGACAATTTTTTTCTCATGTGGTTAGCTTTTGGCGCCGTTTATCTTGTCGCGTTTAGAGAAGCGGAGAAGCTTTTTGGTGTTGAGAAAGATCACCTTTTCCCTTTTGCTATAGGTATTTGGTTGCTTGCGGGTGTTTATCCTTATGGTGATGACTTGTTTGTTCTCGCGGGTGTAGCTTACGCCAGTGCTGTTGCATTTAACAAAGAACTGCTATGGAGAGACTTTCTTCCTTTCCTTTACCCTACTGCTGGTATGCTTTTTATGCTTACAATGTACCAAGAATACGGCGCTCTTTCCCTTCTTTGGTTACTCGCAATTGTCGCACTTACTGATGTCGGTGCTTATGCAGTTGGAAAGAGCATAGGAAAAACTCCTTTTTGTGAAACATCTCCAAATAAAACAATGGAAGGTGTAGTCGGTGGGATAACTGTCGCAACTATAGGTGGAGTGTTTTTCGGACTTCCTATCGTTGACTTTAGTGTCGCGTTTGTTATCTCTTTTATGGTTGCTGTGACTTCAATATTTGGTGATTTATTTGAGTCTTCACTCAAGAGAACCGCTGGCGTAAAAGATAGTGGAGATATACTTCCTGGTCATGGTGGTTTCCTAGATCGCATAGATGGCTATCTTTTTGGTAGTATTATTATGCTTGTACTTCTAAGAGGTTTAGTCTAGTTTGATACTTCTTGGTTCTACAGGTTCAATAGGGGTAAATACCCTTATCGTAGCTAAAAGATTTTCCATTGTTGTTGAGGTTTTGGTTGCGGGAAGAAATATAGAACTTCTCAATAAACAGATAAAAGAACATAATCCAAAAATCGTTGTTATCGCAAATAGTGAAAATATATCGAGTGTAAATCATAGTCGTGTTTATGCAGGACAAGAAGCGATTTTAAAAGTGATAGAAGATTCCCAGAGTGAATTAGTAGTAAATGCCCTTGTAGGATTTTTAGGGCTTCGTCCAACACTCAAGGCACTCGAGTGCAACAAGAAAGTGGCACTAGCAAATAAAGAATCATTAGTCGCCTGTGGTGCTTTTATAGATGTAAGTAAAATTCAACCCATTGATAGTGAACATTTTGGACTCTGGTACTTGATGCAAGACAGACCCGTTAAAAAGATGATTATCACCGCTAGTGGCGGAGCGTTTCGTGATTGGGATGTAAGAAAACTAAAAAATGCTAGCTTAGCAGACACACAGAAGCATCCAAACTGGTCTATGGGACAAAAGATAACTATAGACTCTGCAACTATGGTGAACAAGATGTTTGAACTTCTTGAGGCACGATGGCTTTTTGGTGAAGGTGAGTATGATGCAATTATTGAAACGCAGTCACTTATCCATGCGCTTATAGATTTTAAAGACGGTTCAACTACCGCTCATTTTGCCCATGCTTCTATGCAACTTCCTATAGCTTACGCACTTGATGAGAAGATGAATGAGAACATTTTAGAGCATGTCGATCTTCTTAAAATCGGAAGTTTAGAATTTAGAGAAATAGAGACTGACCGTTATCCTGTGTGGAATATAAAAGAAGAATTACTAAAAAATCCAATTCGTGGACTTGTAGTAAACGCGGCAAATGAAATAGCGATCGAGAAGTTTATAAACAAAAAAATAAACTTTATGGATATCAGTAGTAACATTATGGACACATTTGATAAGTTCACAGATATGCCAAAAAACATTGATGATGTTTTTGCCCTTGATGCAGAAATTCGAGAGTTTGTAAGGAAAATAAAATGATACAAGGTGTTTCCCTCTTCGCAAATGTTGGTATAGCCGAGACCTATATTAAAAACCATAATATTCAAGTAGTTGTAGCAAATGAACTTCTAGATAACCGCGCTAAGTTTCATCAAGAGATGCATCCTAAATGCAAGATGATTCAGGGTGATATTACAAGTGATGAAACTTTTACTAAAGTGCTAGAAGCATCGAAAAAATCAAAATGTGATTTTTTAATAGCAACACCCCCTTGTCAAGGAATGAGTTTAGCTGGAAAAATGCATGAAAATGACCCAAGAAATTCACTTATAAAATATGTTATAAAACTAGCACAAGAACTACAACCTGCAAATATTTTAATAGAAAATGTTCCAAAGGTTTTAAACACTTACCTTTCTCATAAAGGTGAAAAATTAAAGATAACAGACTTTATAAAACAAGAGCTAGAACCACTAGGTTATATAGTGAATCCAGTCGTTGTTGACGCATCGGACTATGGAACGCCACAGAGTCGTAAACGCGCTATTTACCTTATAAGTAAGTTGAAAAAATGGGAACTTCCAAGTAAAAAAGAGAAGATTACTGTTCGTGAAATGATAGAGTATTTACCAACTTTAGAGAGTGAACAAAATTCTGATATAAAGTACCACAACGCAAAAAAACATAACGATAGACATATTGCGTTTTTAAAGCAAACGCCAACTGGAAAAACAGCTCTTCATAACAAGGTTCACTATCCTAAAAAAGTAGATGGCACGCGGATTAAAGGCTACGATACTACTTACAAACGCATAGAATGGGATAAGCCATCTCCAACAATTACAATGGCAAATGGTTCAATCTCCTCACAAAATAATGTGCATCCGGGGCGTTTACTTAAAGATGGAACATATAGTGATGCTCGCGTTTTAACTCTCAAAGAGATATTTATATTGACCGGTTTACCGGATGATTGGACTCCACCTGAGTGGGCGAGTGAAAATCTTATAAGACAGGTTATAGGCGAGGGTGTTCCCCCTATGCTTATAGACTCACTGCTTGGGACTATGCCTCAAAAATAATGACAAATGTTTACAGATGGCAGGCACCTGGAAATG
>CAWUTM010000073.1:0-3894 GCA_963925755.1 uncultured Sulfurimonas sp.
ACACGAATTAGTGCATTCTACCACCACTTAACTTAATTTTAATTTTCTTTAAGCTATTATTGCGCACTTAAAATTCCAATAAAGGACTCATAATGGCAAATCACAAGTCATCAATAAAGAGAATTCGTCAAACTATCGTTCGTACTGAACGTAACCGTTTTTACAGAACTCGTCTTAAGAACATAGTTAAATCAGTAGTTACAGCAGTAGATGCTGGCAATAAAGAAGAAGCAGCAGCAGCGCTTAAAGTAGCTAATCAGCAGATTCATAAATTTGTAAGCAAAGGTCTCCTTAAAAAGACTACTGCCGCTAGAAAAGTAAGTCGTCTACACAAATCTGTAAACGCTATATAATTAGAGCATAATTTATGCTTGCAGATAAACTAACACCGTTTATCACCCGCTATAACGAACTCGGCAATCTGCTGAGTTCACCTGACATTACTCACGACATCAAACGCATGACAGACCTTTCAAGAGAACAATCAAATCTTTTACCAATTGTTGAAAAAGCAAAAGAGTATCAAGCCTTAATTGCCGATATAGCCGATACAAAAGAAATGTTGAGTGATTCCGAAATGGGTGATATGGCAAAAGAAGAGCTTAAAGAGCTTGAACCACAAAAACCAATAATGGAAGAAGAGATTAAAACTCTTCTTCTACCAAAAGATCCCAATGATGATAGAAATATCATCGTTGAGCTTCGTGCTGGCGCGGGTGGAGATGAAGCTGCAATATTTGTTGGTGATCTTTTTGATGCCTACACAAGGTATGCAGACCTAAGAGGCTGGAAAATCGAGCTCATTAGTACTTCACCTTCAGATTCTGGTGGGTACAAAGAAGTTACGGCACTTATTAAAGGCGAACAGGTTTATAGTCGGTTGAAATATGAAGGTGGAACACATAGAGTTCAGCGTGTTCCGGCAACAGAATCTCAAGGACGTGTTCATACGTCAGCAATTACAGTAGCAGTTATGCCTGAAGTTGATGACGTTGAAGTTGTCATTGAAGATAAAGATTTAAAAATAGATGTTATGCGTTCTTCTGGATGTGGTGGTCAGTCTGTAAATACGACCGATTCTGCAGTTAGAATTACTCACTTACCATCTGGTCTAGTTGTAACAAATCAAGATCAAAAATCTCAACATAAAAACCGTGAAAAAGCAATGAAGGTTCTAAAAGCTAGACTTTATGAGCGTGAAATGCACGAACAACAATCTGAAAATGCGGCGGAACGTGCAGCGCAAGTAGGAAGTGGTGATAGAAGTGGTCGAATTCGTACTTACAACTACCCACAAAACCGTATGAGCGATCACAGAATCAATCTTACGCTTTACCGTTTGAGTGAAATTATGGGTGGTGGACTTCTAGATGAAGTTGTTGAACCACTTATAACTGACCATCAAGCAAAAATAGTAGAAGCAGCTGGACTTTAGTCCAACTCTTCTTTCTTACTCCCACTCAGTTACAAAAGTTCTCTTAACTCTACCCTTAAACGTAATTGTTCTCTCATTAACGCCAAGATACAGTGTCTCGCCACTCGTAGGATAAACTTCTATGCTCTTTGAAACTTTACCCTCTTTAAACGCTCTATAAAAACAAGCTGCCATTCCTGTTCCACAAGCAAGTGTCTCATCTTCAACACCGCGTTCATAGGTACGAACTCTTAAGTTCTCACCATCAACACAACAGATATTTACATTAGCATTATACTTATGTCTTAGCTCTCTCGCTTCTGCTATGTCAAATTTCTCCACACTCTCTTTTAAACATACTAAATGAGGTACACCAGTATTTATTAACCACCAATTCTTACCATTAAACTCTATAGTTTTATCAAGAATTTCTGGCGGAGTCAATTCGCTTTGTACCATCGCACTTGTTATAGTGTTATGAGTAACGTTAGCGCTAATAATTCCCGCACCAGTTAAAAAATTCATACTTGAAGGTGCAAGAGAGTTGCTGTATGCATAGTGTGCAGCAGCACGTGAGCCATTTCCACACATATCTGCATGACTTCCGTCCGCATTATAGAACTCCCACTCAAAGTCTAAACTTATATGGGGAAGTATAACAATTAAACCATCAGCCCCAATACCATCTTGACGATGACAAAGTTCTTTTGCCAAGTTAGTTCTATCTTCTTTTGTCGCAGAGTGAATTATCACAAAATCATTCCCACTAGCACTATATTTCGATACTTTCATTTCACTCTCCTATTTTAAATATTTTTTCTTTATTATCGCTACAAAATTTTCACACTCTTGCTGCAAGTGTTTAAGGTTTTTTGAGTTATCAATGACCCAAGTAGCGCGATCTCGTTTCTCATCGATGGGAAACTGGGTCGCTATTCGTTTTAAAGATTCTTCTTTAGAATACCCATTACGTTTCATAAAGCGTTCAAGTTGCACATCGGCGGGAGTATATACTACTACGCTATCTTCTATGTCATAGTTGTTATTTTCAAAAAAGAGGGGAATGTCTATAAGGTAGGGGAATTTTAATGTATCTTGTCTTTGGCTGCGTTTGAGGATTTCATCACGAATCTTAGGATGTAAAAAATCTTCTAATATCTTTTTTGCTTCTTCATTGGCAAATATATATTCACCAAGTTTAGGTCTATCAACCTTACCAAGTCTCAAGTATTTTGAGCCAAAAGTCTCTTCAACCCACTGCGAGGAAGCATCGAGAATCTCATGACTTATAGTATCCGCATCAATAATACGCATACCATTAAGAGCCATAAGAGAAGCCACAGTACTTTTACCCGTAGCAATACTTCCAGTTAATGCAATAGCATACTCAAATGCCATTAGTTTTTAATCACGCCCAAGTAAGCTTTACGAACGTTATTTCCCATTGCAAACGCAGCAGGATGTACGTCACAGTTATAGTACTCTAAACCATCAAGCATATCTGTACGGTGTAAAATAATGTCAGCAGTTGGGTGATACTCTTTAGAAGCTAAAAGAGCAGTCTCTCCATTTCCAATATTAAAAGGCATAATAACCTTAGTATATTTACCAAGAACTTGCATCATACTTTTGTTATCCGCAACATTATCTAAATTTGGGTGCTTGCTTACAAGTAACCCATCTTCTTTAAGTATGCGGTTATAGTGAGCTAAAATAGCTGCGTCAGACTCTAGTTCTGAAATAACAACATCATACTCTGCGTCATTTAAATCACGTAGGGCATTGATATCTGCGGCTATCACAGTACAAGCCATCTCGCTATGCTTTTTCATTTCATTCTCTAAACCAGCTGGATTGCTACTGATTATTAAAACACTTTGGGGGTTTTTATTTGTACAAACAGCAACGTGAACCATCATTTCGTTATATATAAAATCTTTCATATTTAATTCTTCCTTGTTTATTACCGCGATTTTATCCACTTTTGGATTAATTTTACTTAATAAAGATATAATTGCGCAATATTTATATAAAGATAAAGGTAAAAAATGAATTTTCATAAAGTTAAAACAGTTTGTAGAATTGTTCGTATAATAGTAGGACTTGCTCTTATTGCAGCTGGAGTTATTACTGGAATATATTGGTTTTATTTAGGAGTACTCCCTTTAATCGCCGGTATAGCGAATTTCTGTCCTTTATGTATAGTAACTAAAAGATGTGATTTACCAGAAACATCGGAGAAAACTAATGAGTCAAATTAGTTATAAAGACGCTGGAGTAGACATAGACGCTGGTAACAGTTTCGTAGAAAATATAAAACCTTTAGTTAAATCTACAAAAATCCCAGGAGTAATGGGTGGAATTGGTTCATTTGCTGGTGCGTTTGAGCTTCCAAAAGGTTTTAAAGAACCTGTAATGCTTGCCGCGACTGATGGCGTTGGAACAAAACTTAAACTCGCTATAGACTCGGGAATTCACAA
>CAWUTM010000074.1:0-13973 GCA_963925755.1 uncultured Sulfurimonas sp.
ACTCATGTACTCAATAATATCATTGTTCGCGTCAAGTAGGGGAATAATCACACTATCTACAACATACGTAGTTCCATCTTTCGCTCTGTTTTTAATGATGCCTGTCCATGTTTTTTTAGAACTAATAGTTTTCCACATCTCTACAAAAGTTTCTTGAGGCATTTCCTCTGAGCGCAACACCCTATGGTTTTTCCCTATAAGTTCTTCGGGCAAGTATTGAGAAATATTAGAAAATTTATCGTTAATGTAAGTTATATTTCCTTGAAGGTCTGTTTTAGAAACTATTGTGGAATCATCGATTGTAGCCTTGTATTGACTTAAAAGTAAGCTGTTCAATTCTGAATCTTTATTTTGTTCAATCAAGTCAAAACTTTCATCGAGTACGCTCATAAATTTCTTTGGTTTAATTGGTTTTTCTATAAAAAAGTTTACACGAAGTTCTATCGCTTTTATAAGATCACTTTTATTTTCCAAACCAGTAACAATCATAAAAGTTTGTCTTTTGTTGATTTTTTTAATATTTTCGATTAACTCAAATCCATCCATTAATGGCATGATCATATCCGTTATAACCAGGTCAAAACTTTTTTCTTTATAAATTTCTAAAGCTTCTTTACCATTTGAGGCAAATGTAACACCATTTATATTATTCTTTTTAAAGATTATTTGTACAAAATCACGAACTGACTTTTCATCATCTACGTATAAAATCGTAAAATTATTATTCATCCCTCAATCCTATAACTAAATCATTGAGTCTTGTATACAATGCTAAATAATCAACATCTTCGGACTTGGCGGCATTCTCTTCTATCTCCGTAGCAAGACTTCCAACATCATTTAGAAGTAAATTTAAAGCACTTCCCTTAATAGCATGTGCGCTTAACTTTACATCGTCAAGGTTACCAGCTCTTATAGCTATTTTCATATTGTTTAAATTTACAACCGAGTCTTCCATAAAAACACCTAGAACCATCTCAACATCTTCTAAATCAAATTCTAGTTCGTCAGCTATTTCTTGTAAATCAATTGTATAGTTCAAGTTATTTATCCTCGTTTCATGGTTATAAAAATCAATTTTTTATAAAATAATTATAACGTAATAAAAAGTATAGCCTACTTATCTAACTCTGTATACCCATTTTTAAGTTGGGCGCGTTTAGCTAGCATTTGGACACTTTGACTTATCTCAGCATCTGCTATATGGAAGTGTTCATGAAGTTTTTCTAAGGATTCGTCTATCTTATTTGAGAGTGTGTCACTTAGGTCATCTATACGCACTTTCATAGTTGCCACTTGCACATCGCGACTCTCTTCAAACTCTTTTGAGATAGTGCTAAGTTGCGATTGTGATTTTACATAGTCGGACTTAATGGATTCAATATCTTTAATCAGAGCCTCTAGCGAGCTATAAACATCACTAAGCTCACTATTTTGTTTGGTGAGATCATCCATCTTTTTAGATGAAAGTATCATCTGTTTCATAATGATTTCACTTTTACTTCGTATATTATCGAGTGTTGTTTCACCTTCTCTTAGCGAAGTCTCTATCCCCTCTGTATGCGTTTTAACTAAGACTATTTGAGATTCATACGCTTTTGTAACACCGGAGAGTTTATCCATAGTCTTATTCACTATGGATTTTGATATATCATCTGAAACGTTTTTTATACTATTTATATTTTCTTTGAGAGATTCGATTTCTTCCGACATGTCTCCCCTACTCTTCACGGCTCTGTCAAGAATGGATGTAAGTTTGTTGTAATGATCCTGTTCTGAGACTCTGAGTATATCTATATGTTTATGTACGACACTATTGAGTTCTGGTAATTGTTCTTGCGTAAATGTTTTGAGTCCACTAATAACTTGAGTGTTGGAAGACTCCATATCGTTAAACTTGTCAAAAAATTTCGTTTGATTTCCTTGTATGGCGTCAAGTGTATGGATGTCATCTTTAATCTTTGAGCGAATCTCTTCTTGGACTAGTATGTCTTCTTTATGAGCAATACTCATTCTTGTTTCTAACTCGAGTATAAACGCTTTAAGTTGCGAAATTTCACTTACTAACACTTTAGTAAATTCATTTTGAGTTTTTGAATTTTCCGATTCTTGCGTTTGATGCAAAATATTCATCACAATATATAGTAAAAGAGCTACGAGAAGAGGAAAAAGAGACTCACGAAAAAGTAGTACGCCATTGCTCGTATCGGGATGAGTAATAAAATGCACAACACTACTAATGGCACCAATTCCAAGCATCAAAGGAGCGTAATTTATCTTGTTAGGTTGTCTCAGTATTACTATTTGTCTTAAGAATAAAACGGCCATAAATAAAAATGCGACCAATACATCATTTTGAAACATCTACTTCTCCATATTTTACTTATTTTATTTTATCATAAAAAGTTATAAAACTATCTCTAGTATTTTTGTAGGATGATCTATCTTTTGTTCAAACTCACTTAATGGAGAGAAACCCCATGTGGCGAAAAGTGAGTTTATTTCTGCATTTTGCGCACTTAAAATATCTTTTGAGTTGTCGCCTATCATCCATGCGATATCGCGACTTTTATCATACTTGTAGTGGTCAAGGATATTATGTATCATTTCAGGACTTGGTTTTGAGGAACTCACTTGATCCGCGCCGATAATCACGTCAAACATATCAGCTATTCCTAAAGAGTCAAGCATAAGTTTTGCAAAAGGGGTTGGAGCGTTTGTAGCGACAGAAAGCTTTACCCCCGCCTCGATAAGAGTGTTAAGGGTATGAGCAATCCCATCATATAAATAAGGATTTTGGGTGCACTGGACTTTATAGTGCTCTTCAAAATACAATCTATCTTTTTCTATGTACTCGTCAGTTTCGTAAAAAAGCTTTGGTAGATTTCTAACTTCCATATTTATAGCTTCAACAACGAATTCTTCACTCAAAGGAGCTAAACTATAGTGACTACTGCGTATATGGTTTATAGAAATTGTGATATCTTTTTTTGAGTCTATTAAGGTTCCGTCCATGTCAAAGATAACTATCTTTTTCATTACTTTATTTTCTCATATATCTCACAGAGCGCGTCAACAAAAAGATCGCTGTCATTTGGACACTTACAAACTCTATAGTCTCTAAAACCAAGTTTTTCCGCTATTTCTCTATACTCTATGTCAAGTTCATAGACTGTCTCTGAGTTGTCTATGGTAAACGCGATAGGAACTATAATAATTCCTCTGTTTCTTACTACTTCTAGTTTCTCGCCAAGAGATGGTTTCAACCATGCTAGAGGCCCTACTTTTGATTGGTACGCTAAGTGAGACTCATGAAAGTTCATGCCCTCCGCGTCTAACATCTTTGTAAGTATGTTAACATGCTTGTTTATATGCTTTTCATATACGTCACCCGCGTCTACTATCTTTTGAGGTAAACCATGCGCTGAAAAAATAATGTCAAAATCCCTATAATCAGAGTCCCCTACACTATCTTTAATATTTTGGATAAGAGACTTATTATAAGACTCATTTTCAAAGTAATGTTTTATTTCAACTACAAGTGCACTCCCACCAGTTTCATGATAATACTCTTCAAAGTCTTCTAATGAAGACTTCGTCGTAGTCGTTGAGTACTGAGGATACATTGGAATAAGATATATCTTTGTGAGGTCCTCAACTTTGTTAAGTCTATCTATGACTTCATTAGCAAAAGGAGGTGTGTATCTCATAGCAAAGTCTACAATGACATTTTCTCCAAATCTCTTTTGAAGTTTTTTCACTAAACTTTTTGTATGACCAACGATAGGTGACTTACCACCAATCGCTCTATAAATTTCCTGAGAAGATTCTGTACGAGAAAAAGTTATCATACCACCTATAAAGCTTCTTAGAAGGTCGCTTTTCATTGTTAAAATATTTTTATCACTAAACATATTTTTCAAAAACATCTCAACTTCATTAAGGTTGTTAGGTCCACCCATGTTTAGTAGTATTACCGCTTCTTTACTCAATTTTCAATCCTCTTTAATTCTCAAACTAACTTCATACATAAATTGCTGTAAGGGAAGCATATCTTCATATATCTTATAAAGTTTATCCACTAGCGTCTGTCCATCATAAATTAAGCTTGGTTCAAGCATTTTAAATGTGGCCATGCCTTTATACAGACTCAAATCTGAATGTGTCATCTCTTTGTTAAAACCTCTAGGGTAGCGTTTATAGCCTTTTTCGAGGTGTGAATAGCCTTTGTCTTTTGACCTAATGTTCTCAAGTATATCGTAGAGTTCGCTGCGTTTAGTATCATCTTTTATATATTCTCTATAAGCGTCGAGCATAGCTTTCTCGAACCATCTGACACCCACTGCAACATAAAGTTCGTCAGGAGAAAAGTGCATATAAAAAGATGAGCTTTGCATTCTTTTAGTATTTCCCTGCCAAAAGATCACACCGATTCTATGTTTTATAGGTTCTTTGTTCGCTCCCATGCGACGAGTGTCTCTATATATTCTATAAAGAGACTTGTTAATCTTTGGAGTGGCGTTTATGGTGGGTTCTAAGGCTTGAAGGTGTTCACCCATTTCAACAACGAATGAACGAGATGGATTAAGAATAAGTTTTTCATACTCGTCTTTGTGAGCTTCAAACCATTCTTTATTGTTGTTGTTTTTTATAGAAGTTAAAAATTCTAATGTGCCTTTACCAAAACCTTCAAATTCCATACTATCTGTCTAGGCTATCTTTCTGTTTCTAAACGCGAGAACTATAACTACAAAGATTACGGCATAAGTCACTGGAACAAAGTCAGGTATAGGCACTGGATCACCTTTGGCATACGAGTGCATACCAGCTAGGTAGTAGTTTACGCCAAAGTATGTCATCAGTACTGAAGAGAAAGATATAAGAGAGATAACACTAAAGTTAAACTCACTGTAAAGAGACTTTATAAATCTTAAATGTATAACAACGGCATAGACTAAAATAGTCACAAGAGCCCAAGTCTCTTTAGGATCCCAACCCCAGTATCTACCCCAAGACTCATTTGCCCAAACGCCACCTAAAAAGTTTCCAACGGTCAACAGAACAAGACCGACGATTATACTCATTTCATTGATGGCGTTTAGCTCTTTTATGGAAAGAGATATCTGCTTCTCATTTCTTTGTGTTTTTACTATAAATAGTAAGATAGTTATAAAACCAAGAAGCGCTCCAAGCGCTAAGAAACCGTAACTAGCTGTAATCATACTCACATGAATACTTAACCAGTAAGAGTTTAAAACAGGCACAAGGTTTGTTATTTGAGGGTTCATCCAACTAAGGTGCGCCACAAATAAAATAAGACCTGCTAGAATAGAAGTTGACGCTAACGTAATAGGAGAATGCTTAGAGAAAATAAATCCAGCTAAAACAGTCGCCCATGCGATATAAGTCATAGACTCAAAACCATTGCTCCAAGGAGCGTGACCAGAGATATACCATCTAAGAGCTAGTCCTCCCGTATGCGCTATAAAGAAAGCTACAAGTAAAATTAGTGATGACTTTGTAACTAAAGTCATACCCATTTTAGGATATATGATTTTTGTAAAACTGAGTATTAGAAGTAAAAAACCCACTACAAAGTAAAGTGGCCATAGCGCTTCAAATACATTTATTTTATTATAAAAAACTTCTGCGTCTATTTTATTTTGACTTGGAAATACTTCTGAGCCATAAGCGCTTTGGTAGCGGGCTATATCTTCAAGCGCTTTATCACTCGCAGACCAATCACCACTGCTTAAAGATGCGTCTACCGAAGTAAAGTATGCAACTGCTACGTTTCGAACTTGCATGCTATTTTGGGGTGAAAAAGTTTTTAAAGATTCTATAGTGGCAAACCATTTGTTATTAAGGTCATGTGGTTTTGCCCACATTTTTAAAAGTGAGCCTGTAAAAACCATATAACAAACATTAAGCTTTTCATCTATTTTAAGAACTGACTTGTCAAGCTTATCTCTGTACTTTGGCTCTTTTCTTGTTGCGTTTTCTACTAACTCTGAGAGTTTATATCCACTCATACCATCTGGGTCCATAAAAAACTGAGAAAATGAAACATACTTAGCGTCTATTGACGCGCCTAACGCCTTGTTTATCGCCTCGTCTTTTGTACGTATCATTTTTACGTCTCTATAAATATCTGGACGTATCATCATTCCAAGAACAACTTGCGTTGGAGTAAGAGACTTATCTCCAATTTGAAGTGAAGAACCTCTATGTACCTTTGCGAGAATCTCTGTCGCAAGAGTATCCATAGGCTTCATTCGCCCTTGCGTGTCTTGAATGATAAGCTGTCCAAATTTATGAGCATGTTCTTTATCAAACGCGAGAATTGTTTTGATAGACGGGTCTACGTTCGCATGAGAGGCTAGAGGATTTAAAAATAATCCTAGCGCTAAAAGTGCCGGAACGACTTTAGCGGCGCTAGACTTTTTCGCCTTATCTGAAAGTTTGGAAAATCTCCCTCTTCCACTAATAAGCGTCCAAAACATTCCAAGAGCCAATAGAGTGTAACCTATATAAGTTGGAAGAGTTCCCGGGTCATTGTTTACAGAAAGTATAGTTCCACCTTCGTCTCTATCATAAGAGGCTTGAAAAAATCTAAAATTCTGATAATCTAAAATATTGTTCATATATATTCTAAATGGCATATTTACTCCATTTTTCGTGTCTATAAGTTCTACTTCACTCGCATAAGACGCAGGACTCATTGAACCAGGGTAACGGTCAAGTTGAAAGTCAAGAAGTTTTATGCTAAATGGAATCTCTATATTTCTTGCTCCATAAGCGATATGAACGTCAATGCCATTAACCACAAGGTGCTTTTCTTCTCCTAGAACTTTACTTCTTCCAAAAACTAAACTCTCATCACTCTCGCCATCAACACTCACTTTAAAGCGCAGAGCGTCAACACCCATAGAGTTCATTTGTGATTCTGGATTAGTAATGATTTTCTTACTTGCGCGTGGCATAAATTCACGTAGAACAAAACTTCCTAAATCAGTGCTATAAAGGACTTTTGCATTAAACGTTTCTTTGGCACTCGCTAGAAGGTCGCCTTTTTCACGGTCAGCCATTCTAAAGTACTCTAACTTCATTTCATGGCTCATGTAAAGTTTCTCACCTTCCATATACATAGAAATAACAGGCTTCTCAAATGTTAGACCAGAGTTAAAGTCTAAAATGAAATTTCCAGCGTCATAGTAGTTACCAATATCTAACGCGACAGGTTTTCCTTTGCCACTTGTAGTAATCATAAGCTTTGCGATTGGGTGGCCATTCTCGTCAGCTTCTAAACTCTCGATAGCATCGGGGATATACTCTAGTAGTTCTACGTCTATCTTTTTCCCTTCTAGTTCTAACGAAGTGCTCACATCATTTTCACTGCGTTTAGAAAGGTATATTACTTCTTTATAGTTTACTTTTTTATCGTTTATACTCGCGTTCACGCTATAGTAAGTGTCAGCAGAGACTATGGTTGAAGACGCGGAACCCTCACGGATATGCATAGAGCCCTCATATCCAGCATAACGAGTAACCGCTGCTCCAAAAAGAATAATTAAAAAACCTATGTGAAAAATAAATACAGGAGCTTTTTTAAGAGTATACATCTTGTAATGCACAATATTTAGAGATAAATTGAGAGCCAGTAGTCCAAGTAACGTCTCAAACCAGAGCGCGTTGTAAATCTCAGCTTTTGCCGTCATTGTTCCATAGTCATTTTCAACTATAGTTGCGTAACCAACTGAAAATGCGAAGATTAACAGTAGTGTCGCCATTGTTTTCATTGAACGAAAAATAGAAATAATTTGTTTCATATAATAGACCTTTTTAATAAAGAGTAATTGTAGTTAATTTTAGATAATAGAGAGTGTCAAATAGTGATTTCAATGTACTATTTGACGTTTTGAGGAGAGAACTCTATGCTATTTAGCTAAATATTATATTCTTTTTGTTTTGCTTGTACTTTTTTCATCATGTTTATAGATTTATCATTCTTATGTTTTAGTCTTTATTATTTAAATAAATGCTAAATGAAAAAAAAGTGCTAGCTGTGGATAAACATCTCTTTTTGTGAATCCCATATAAAATGACGAGAGACCTTTTTAAAGGCTTTTACAATAATGGTTTCCTCTGTCGTATTTCCATATATTGTGATAGGCGTATGATAGTACTTATTATAAGATTGTATGGGGTGAAGTAGTATTTCTTTGTATGTAAAATTTATTTTACCCGCATAAGGTTCAAAGGGAACTGCGCAAACAACACTTTTATTTGTCTCATTGCATTTAAAATGACATATGACACTATAGCTGTCTATCTTCACATAATCTATCAATGTTATTACATTTTCGTGTGTTATTAGCATATTAATCCATAAAATTTATTTGTTATATTTTTATATCGACTGTTTTAGGAAAGATTCAAATTCATCAAAAGGGATAGGTTTTGAATAATAATAACCTTGATGATTTGGACATCCTATATTCACTAGAAAATCCGCCTGTTCCTTTGTTTCAATTCCTTCTGCTACCAATTCCATGTGAAGACTTTGAGCTAATGCGATAATGGCTTGAACAATTGCAACACCATTTTCATCATGTGGTAAATCATCTACAAAACTACGATCAATCTTTAGTTTATCTATTGGTAATAACTTTAAGTAGGACAAAGACGAGTATCCCGTTCCAAAATCGTCAATAGATATAATAACTCCAAGCTCTCTAAACTTGTTTAAAATACCTATTACTTTTTGAGGGTCACTCATGAGAACAGTTTCTGGAATCTCAATCTCAATATCTTTTGGATTTACTTCAAACTCAGTTAATACCTGTTCGAAGTCCTCATAACAGTTTGAACGCTCAAGAAGTTGCATAGAAAAGTTCAACGATAAAATTCCCGTTTTAAGACCACTTTTTTTCCATTGTGACATGGCGCGAATTGTTTCTCTCATCATCCAAGAGTCGATTTCGGCAATTAACCCCAACTCTTCCGCAATTGGAACAAATTTATCAGGAGTTATAAAACCAAGCTCTGGATGTTTCCATCGTACGAGTGCTTCCATCCCAATTACTTTTGAGTTTCTTGCGTCTATTTTTGGTTGATAATAGGGTATAAATTCATCATTTTTTAATGCTTTTTTTATCTCTAGTTCCAGCTTTGACTTCTCTACAATTGCTTCTGTCATTTCAAGGCTATAGAACTCATATGTGTTTTTCCCTTTCTCTTTGGCTTTGTACATAGCAGTATCTGCATTTCTTAACAACACATCATATGTTTCCCCATCAGAGGGAAATTTACTAATTCCGATACTAAATGTTGTATTTATTTCAATCTCATTTATTAAAAAAACCTCTTTCATCAAAGACATAATTTTATTAACCACTACCATTGTTTGATTCTCATCCGTTTCCTCAATAGTCATAGTAAACTCATCCCCACCAAATCTAGAAATAGTATCAACTTCTCTGACTTTCGTATGCAATCTTTTTGCTATGTTTTGAAGAAGTTTATCCCCAATTTCATGTCCATATCTGTCGTTAACTTCTTTAAATCTATCTAAATCTAAAAATAAAACACTTAGGGTGCCGCCATTTCTTTTAGTATGTTTAATACTCTGCTTTAATCTATCTAGAAACAGAAGTCGGTTGGGAAGTTCCGTTAATAAGTCATGGTTAGCGACATACTCAAGCTCGTCATTTTGAGATTGTATCTCTTTGGTTTTCTTTAAAACCATTCTTTCAAGTTCAAGATTGAGTTTTTCTACAAAAGTCTCATATTTTCTTGAATAAAGATAATAAAATATTGACAATGCAATTATAAACGAGATAATGAAAAATAGAGTGAGTATGTCTTGAGTTTTTTCAATACTTCCTGTTTTTACTTTGTTTAAATCTAAAAACATTGTGAAATATGCCATATTTTCATTCTTAATGTTCATAATTGGATATATTGTTATGAGTTTTGAAATATTTTCATCGACAAAATAATTTTTCTTTTTTACAAATTCCTCCACTCCCATTTTTTCAATATACTCCACTAACTCTTTCTTAGCGTTTGAATTTGTCACATAATAATCTTTAATAAAAGTTTTTGTAAATACTTTTGTTAATTGTCCTTTATACTTCTTGTCTACAAGAATTACAGAATCAACATTTTTATTCGACATTTTTATTGCAATAGAGTTAAACTTTGCTATTACTTCTACAAACCCTATAAATTTCTCATTATCATACAATGGTATCATCGATTTAAAAGTTAAATCAAATTTCCCAACACTTATGCTTGATGTTACTTTAGGATTTTGAATCATTTGACTTATGTCAATTCTAAATTTCTTTAAATTGTCACCATTTTTCTTGGTCCAACTTCTATATATGCTAGTTCCATCTTTATCTACAACTTGAATCCATATAGTTTTCAAAGAAGTATTTTTTCTTAAAGACAAAGAAAATGCGTTCAAGTCAAGTTTTATTGGTTGTTTTTGAAGAAGAGCTTCTTTTATTTGCTGGTTGTTTGATATTGACATTCCGATGATTAAAATAGTTTCTGTTTTCTCTTGGACTAAGGTTTTAAGCTCATCATGCATGTTCTGCGCTATTTCGGTATATTCTTGCGTAGTTAACTCGGATACTCTATTTTTAATGAAAAAGTATCCAATGCCCATCCATATAATAAAAGCAATTGTCACATATAGCATTAATGATCTATTTTTATTTATTTTATCTATCAATTACAAACCTTTGCATGAGTATCATTGTTTATACCGTAAATCATCTACTTTTGTATTTTAATCTCAAAATATTTTTTGCTTCCATCCATTATATCGGTACTTCCTCCATGAGCTTCAGCTATTTGACGAGAAAGTATTAATCCGAGTCCATTTCCCTTAACTTTTGTACTTACAAAAGCTTCAAATAGAGATGTTTTATCTTCTATGGGCACTCCTGTGTCATAAATATAAAACTTATGATATTTTTTATCAGGTTCATAAATTATTTCTATTAGACCCGATTCTTCTTCATCAAGTTCAATAGCGTCTATCGCATTTATGATAAAGTTCGAGAAAAGCATGTCCAGCAGGTCTATATCCGCATTTATTTTAAAGTTTTTCTCTGGAAATATGAACTTTATCTCTTTTGAATAATCATAATAATCTATAGACATTTCAATGAGCCCTTTTAGCCTGTCCCACATAAACTCTGTTTTATTTGCTTCGACACCCTTAGAAAACATGAGGGTAGCTTTTATAATTCTTTCTATCCTACATACGGACTTTTGAATTTCTTCAACAATAGGAATATTCTCATCAATCACTCTTTTTTTGAGAGTCGAACTCAGTAGCGCTATGGCACCTATGGGATTTCTTATTTCATGAGAAAGATGTGCCGCCATTTGTCCCATAGTCGCAAGATTTTCCTTGCGTTTTTGCTCTGTTATATCCGTAGCACTGAGCATTGTTTTGTCTTTATAAGAAGAACTTTTTATCAGATATGACTTTGTGTTAAAACTTATCTCATAATCATTATTTTTAAACTCTACAAGTTTTAAGAGTTCCCATAGTTCTCTTGCCTGGGAGTTTTGTAAAAAGACGCTATTATCGCTATTTACAATCCAGATGGCGTTTGGTAAAAACTCTACAACTTTTTCGACCGTATCTTGCAGGTGAGCATAAGATGATTTGAGCTCATTAAACTCCCCTTCAACCTTATAAGTCTGTTCAATAAGAAGGTTAAGTTCTTCAGGTGTTATGCTAGACATTAGTTTTTAAACGCGACCAGTATTTTATAAAGTGAATGTGCGTCATCACTTCCGCACAACTCACGAATAGAGTGCATTCCCAGTGTTGGAAGCCCTATGTCTATTGTCTCAATACCTAGTCTTGTCGCGGTTATAGGTCCTATTGTCGAACCACAACCCATATCACTACGAGTTACAAAATTTTGCAAGGGTTCTTTTATAGCAGCCGCGCTATCCATAAAACGAGAAATAGTTGTGGAGTTTGAAGCATACCTTTGGTTCGCGTTTACTTTTATAACTACGCCCGCGTTCATTTTTGGCGCGTGTTCTTTGTCATGCTTAGATGGAAAGTTTGGATGAATGGCGTGCGCGTTATCAGCGCTTATCATTATAGAAGTTCGAGTCATATTCATATACTCGTCATAATCGCTAAACATGCGTTTAAGAGTGTTTTCTAAAAAACTTCCGCCTGCTCCAGACGTAGACTCGCTTCCAACCTCTTCATGATCACTCGCACAGAAGAGCATAGGTTTGTCATTTGAAACACTACATACACTCAACATTCCAACATAACAAGAAAGAAGATTATCTAACCGTGCACTCGCTATAAAGTCATCGTGTAAACCTATAAATGCAGCCTTTTGGGTATCATAAAAACTAAGCTCGCTTGCATAAACTTCTTTTATGTCTAAAATCTCATTTTTATTTAACTGCCATCTTAAAAAATCATCAAAATTAAAATCATCATTGGTTGTTAACACAGGACATACGTCACTCTGTTTATTTACCGTTTTATCTTGGTTCGCCATATCGTCTAAATGAATTGCTAGTGAAGGTATTGTCGCGATGCTTTTTTGTACGTCTATAAGAGTGCTTTGTATTTTTTCTTTCCCATCTAGGTAAGACACACGTCCGGCAATAGAAAGTCCTCTATCAAACCAAGGAGTCAGTAAAAGACTACCATAAGATTCTACTCCAAACTTTACGACGCCATGTTCTTTTATAACAGGATTTGGTTTTAACTTTAAATTAGGAGAGTCCGTATGAGCCCCAACCATTACATAGTTTTTTTCTTTTCTTGGGTAAGTAAACGCGATGATAGAAGAATCATTACGAGTAACATAGTATTTAGTGCCCTCTTCCAAAGTCCATTTATCCACTTCGTCTAATTTCATAAAACCTGCGTTTTCAAACATTTGTGACATATTTTTTGTTGCATGAAAAGGTGTTGGAGAAGCGTCTAGAAAGCCTAAAAGTCCTTCGTTAAAATCTTGTTTTTCCATTTAAAGTCCTAATATGTCAACGGCTTCGTTACCATCAAGCGCTGAAATAATTTTTGTATCCACTCGTATTGCAGAGTCTATAACTACGTTATGAAGTTTTGAGACGATAGTAATCGTTAATGGACGGTTTCCTGGATTTTGACGGATGAGCGCATAGAGTTTATCTAGAACTTCATTGTCAGCATCTAGTTTTACCGCTAGACTTATAGGTTCTGGTGGTTTGTCTTGCACCTCTTTTTTAACCTTTTTCGTTTCCCTCTTCGCCTCTTTAAGAGTCATAATTTTACTAATGTTCATTCTAGGACCAAAGTCAGTATGAGTGATTCGCCCTTTAAACGCGATAGGCTCTTCTTTATTCATCTCCGAAAGTTTCTCTAACTTATCGGAAAAAAGCATTATTTCCATATTTCCATGAAAGTCCATCAAGTCCACTATTCCAAACTGATGCCCTTTTTTAGATATTTTTGTAACGATTCCTTCAACTTTACCGATAAATATCGCTTGAGAACCATCTTTTACATTTTCTAGTTCAGAGGAAAGCGTATAGTTTAACTCGCTCATCTCTTCGCGAAACTCATCCATAGGATGACCAGAGACATAAAAACCTAGGGTATCTTTTTCAAACTCTAGAATCTCTTTGAGTTCGTATTCCTCGGAATTTTTTAGTTCAAGTTTAACCGTTGTTATCTCAGCGTCATCTCCAAAAAGTGAACCGACTGCGTTTTTCTTAGCATCACTCGCTTTTTTTGCAGTCTCTACGATGAGTTCTATCTGGTTTAAAAGTGCTTTACGGCTGTACCCAAACCTATCAAAACCACCTGACTTGATACTTGAATCAACAAAACGTTTATTTACTTTTGATGGGTCTATTCGGTTTACAAAATCTTCTATAGAAGTAAAATCACCATATTCTTCTCGCGTTTGAATAATAGACTCGAC
>CAWUTM010000075.1:0-5709 GCA_963925755.1 uncultured Sulfurimonas sp.
CCATTTGAGCTTTAAGTTCTATAAACTCTACTCCAGCCTCTTCATAAGCATCTTTAACATGTGCGAATGTCACATCGTATGTTATATCACTCTTTGAAAAAAGTTCTTCATGTTTTACAAAGTCTTCTTCACCTTCTTCTAAGAAAAAAGGGATGACCTTATGTTCTACGTAAACTCGCAGGGAAAAATCAGGGCGAGCCTGCATCTCTCCATAGTCAAAAGTCATAAATTCAAAGACCTTTGCGGAGGAAGCCATCTCCTGTGCAAATTCTTCATAACCTCGTGCTATTTCACCTCTGTCTTTATGGTACTTCTTCGCTTTTTCTTCTACCCATGCATCATCTATGTCAAAAGCGACATCATGTCCATTTACTCTTCCTGTTTTACCTTTAAAGTAGAGTTCACAAGGAAAAGCATCAAATATTTCATTTGCGATAAAAAAAGCGTTCTCACAATTAAGTTCACTCAAGGACTTATAGTGTGTCAAAGAAACAACGTCACCAAATGATTCTTCGAAGTACTTATTTTGCTGTTCTTGAAGTGCGTCAAATCGTTCTATAATAACAAAGTTTAAAGTAGTTAGAAGTTTTGGTCTGAGGGTATATATAAATTCGCATACGTCGGCAAGGAAATAACCATGATGTGCCCCTATTTCACAAATGACACTATCTTCTTTTAAAAAACCCTCATCTATTAAAGAAATAATATGCTTTGCAATACTACCACCAAAAAATTTACTTGTACTAACGGCAGTATAAAAATCTCCCTTCTTTCCTATGTCTTTATAAGTTGAATAGTATCCATCTTCGCCATATAACCATTCTGTCATATATTCGCTAAATTTCATCTACTTCCCTCGATTAATATACATTTCATACAAAGAAAGTAGTGCTATCTGCTTATTTAATTCATACATTTTTGTATTGTAATTTTGTATTTTTAAAGAGTTATCTAAAGTCTCTACATCATATTGTGTCTTATGTCCAATCTCAAATAAATCTTTTGTATCAGATAATAAATGCGAATATATTTGTATAGTCTCATTACTAAGTGCTATTTTTTTATCGTAGTTTTCTATGTTATGGATTACCTGCTCGAACAGTGCACTGAGCTCTCTTGTTTTATCTTTAATCGCTACTTTTGATTTTAAAAAGTCGATTTTTGAAGACTCTACATCTCTAAAAGTATTCAAATCTATAGGTAAATTAGCTCGTATTCCGTAGTCATACGAGTTTCGCTCAACATTCATTGCCGGGATAACTTGCCCTTCACTTTTAGTATAGTTATAACCTGCGGTAAAACTTACACTTGGAAGATACTTGGCAATCGTGATACTTTTATAATAACGGTTCTTTTGTATCTCTGCTTCACCCTGTTTTAAAAGAAGATTATTACTCATAAACTCCTCACTGTCAATCATCTCTAATTGAGGTAGTTCAACAGCTTCATAGGAAGCATCACTTAAAGTTTTAAACTGAGTAATGAGTTTCTCTTTTTCTGTTTGAACATCATATAAGGCTTGAATAACACTATTTCTTTGAATAATTGCATCATCTAAAAAACCAGAATCAAGTTGTCCACTTAAGTATTGCTCTTTTTTCTGTTCTAAGTTAATCTCTGAATTTCTTATCTGTAATTTTTGTGCTTCAATTTTCAAAGCTGTTTGCTTAATCTGCATCAAAATAGTAATAGTATCTTTAATCATTTTTCTCTTAGCAACATCTACAGAGTATTGTGTATATAATCTACTAGCCGTGGCAAACTTTATACCATAGTAGATACCACCACTCTTAAAGATTGGCTGATCCATTTTAAGTGCTGCGTTTGTTCGAGTCTGCTCTTGTCCATAAGGATTACTCCTTGAGTAACTATAGTTTAACTGTAATGGAGCAATCCATGAGTCACGGAGTTTAGAAGCCTCAGCCTCATTCTTCTCATACTCATACTTAAACTGCTCTGTTTTATATTCAGATATGTATGCGTTTAACTGTTTTGTGTTTTCATTTGCAATAAGTAAACTACTACATAGTAGACATAACAGTGTTAAGGGCTTTAAAACCTGCATCAATTTCCTCTTTAGTTATAGTAAGTGGGGGTAAAAAACGCAGTGTATTACGTCCAGCTTTTAAAAGCATCACTCCATTTTCTCTTGAATTATTTATGATCTTTGCTAAGGTATCGCTATCTATGGTACGCAGACCACACATCATTCCGATACCTACTTTTTGAGTAAACACATCTCTATTCGCATTAAAAAATGTTTCTAATTTCGCGTTAAAGTACTTAGAAGTATTTTCTAACTCTCCATTCTCTTTAAGCTCATTTAGTATATCTACTACTTCACAAACAGCTGTTGCGCTTAGATAGTTTCCACCAAAAGTAGAACCATGGTCACCCGCGCTCAGTACGTGTTTGAGTGTTGTCATAACTATTCCAACGGGAACGCCACCTCCAACACCTTTTGCAAGAGTGATAATCTCAGGTTCAATGCCATACACTTGACTTGCCGTAAACTCACCTGTACGGTAAGCTCCAGTTTGCACTTCATCAATTATAAGTGGAATATGCTTTTCTTTAAGAAGCTGCGCTAGGACTTGAACCTTTGCTTTATCCTGTGGTTCAACACCACCCTCACCTTGAATAAGCTCTATCATAACAGCTGCTGTATGATTATCTAACAGTGCTTCTATGCTATCTATATCATCAGCATAAACAAAACCATCTGGGAAAGGTCCAAAGTAGTTGTGCATAGCTTCCTGTCCCGTTGCTTTGACAGTTGTTATCGTACGACCATGAAAAGAATGCTTTAGTGTTATGATTTTGTAGCGTTTAATCTCGCCATCGCGTTCACCATGCTTTCTAGCTATTTTTATAGCACCTTCATTTGCTTCAGCACCACTGTTACCGAAGAAACATGCCATATCATAACCACTAGCTTCTACAACTTTCTGCGCAGCCTTTGATTGAGGCGCCATATAGTAAAGATTAGAGATATGCATAATCTTTGAGAGTTGCTTAGTAATAGCCGCGTTTACCCTAGCATTTGCATGACCAACACTAACAACACCTATACCCGAAGTGAAGTCTATATAGTTTTTACCATTTGTGTCTGTAAGTGTCGCGTTTGAAGCAGTGACAAACTCAACATCAACACGTCCATAAGTCTGGAGAATATATTTTTTATCTAATTCTTTTGTATTCATAGGAAACCTGTTTAATTTTAGTTAATTATATCTAAAATCAGGTTATTCTTTTGCTAACTATTGCTCAGTATCTTTAAACTCTATTTTAACAAGTTGAGAGAAAATTTTTGGTGCTTTAATAATAATTTGAGCCTTATATTTAGAAATATTTACACTATCCGCTAAATATAAAATTCTTGAAAGTGCGTATGTTGTCTTTATATCATCTATATAAATGACACTGTTTTTAGAAAATTCCATATTCTCTTTATCAAGGTATATTGTTAGTATAGCCTTCGACGTATCTACTAAGGTGGCAAGCTTCATGGATCTAGTAACAACCTGCCCCACTTTTACATCCAAGGAGTAAAGGGTTAGTCCTTCTCCTTGTAAGTTTTTATCTTTAATACTTCTTTGAAGTTGTGATTTTCTCAATTTTAAGTCAGAGATCTGTATTTGTATTGTGTTTATCTCTTTTTTTGTATTTAAGTAACTATTTTCACTATTTATTAGGTCATAAAATTCTCTATCTTTTTCAAGTTTTGACTTTATTTTTAAGAGTTTTATTTTTTTATAGTTATCTCTTTTTTTCGCTAAAGATTCTTCTAGATTTAGAACTATCTTTTTATTTGACTCTAAATTTTGCTCTGAGTAAAGCAACTTTTCTGTTGTATGCTTTAACTCATCTTCATCTAGCTCTGAGTCAATCTTTATATAGGCTTTAGTAGTGAGTCTTTTTCCAAGCAAACTTTCATCAATAAAGCTAACTAAGCCTGCTACATTCGCAGATATATTTCTTACTTCAAAAGGTTCAACCTTAGAATAATAAACATTAGCATGCAATGATAATGAAACTAAAAACATATAAATAAAAAATTTAAAAATAAACATAATTACGATAATCCTTTCTCAATTAAATACTCATATTCTAACATTACATTATTAATATTCAAGGGTATTTCATTATCTTTTTGGTATTATGACATAATATACAATTAAAGGTTTTTCAATGTCCATCTTAGACAATGTCGATGCTGCTACAAATCTAGCAAAAAACAATGAACTGCAACTTCTCGTTTTTAGAGTAAACTATAAAAATGATTCTGCTTTTTACGCTATCAATGTGTTTAAAACGAGAGAAGTTGTTGAATCAAAAAACCACTTCATAACACAGATCCCTTCAGCCCATAAACTGCTCGAAGGAACTATTATTCTTCGTGGACTGCAAATTCCTATTTTAGACCTTCCTACTTGGCTTGGAAACAAACTTTCTAAAGAAGATATAGCAAAATCCAACATACTCATATGTGACTTTAATGGTATCACAATTGGTCTTAGAATTATGTCAGCTTTTAGAGTTATAAAAAAGAACTGGAATGAAATGCATGCTCCTGATAGTTATAGACTAAAAGAAGAGGGTGTTGTTATGAATGACACAAGACTTGAAGATGGTAGCCTATGTCTTATTCTAGATTATGAAAAATTTCTTGCTGAAGTCATTCCTCAAGCAATGGTAGATATTTCATCAGATACAGCAAGTTTAAATAATATTTCTATACCCGAAAAACTTAAAAATGGAACAGTTCTTGTCGCAGAAGACTCAAAAACGGCACAGAGACATCTTCTTCAAATTTTTAGAAATGCTAATATTGACATGAAACTATTTGATAATGGCAAAAAACTTGTTGACTACATAAGTGAGATGGGAGAAGACGCTCTTAATATTCCTGCAATCATTACAGATATTGAGATGCCTGAAATGTCTGGATTTACGGTTATTAAAACACTACAGAACAACCCTTATGCTAGAGACATTCCAATTATTGTCAACTCCTCTATGACAGGACAAAATAACAAACGCGAAGCTGAATCTCTAGGCGCTAATGGATTTATAGATAAGACAAAAAGCCATAATATAATTCAATTAATTGTTTCGGTAATGGAATAGTACTTTAGAAAAATATAAAGAGAGAGAAGTGAGGTTAGTAACTCTAAAAAGAGTTACTGAAAGAGAGATATAAGAACTCCAGCTGCGACAGCTGAACCAATAACACCTGCAACATTTGGACCCATCGCATGCATTAAAAGCATATTTGTACGGTCATATTCCATACCGACTTTATTAGATACACGAGCTGCCATTGGAACCGCTGATACACCAGCTGACCCAATAAGTGGGTTTATCTTGTTTCCAGGGAAAAGATTCATAATCTTTGCCATGATAACACCCGAAGCTGTACCAACTGAAAATGCAACAATACCAAGTGCCATAATAAACATAGTATCAGGAACTAAAAACTGGTCAGCTGCTAGTTTAGAACCAACACCAAGACCTAAGAAAATAGTCACTGTGTTAATAAGTGAGTTTTGAAGAGTATCGTTAAGACGCTCAACAACACCTGACTCTTTTAAGAAGTTACCAAACATAAACGCACCAATAAGTGGCGTAGACTCAGGTAAAACCATAATAGCAAGAGTTAAAACCATAACAGGGAATACTAGCTTTTCTAAACGTGAAACGTGACGA
>CAWUTM010000076.1:0-9060 GCA_963925755.1 uncultured Sulfurimonas sp.
CCAAGTTTTACTTTGAGTATATCCATACCTCTACTCAGTGCATCTTTTGCATCTCTAAGCATTATCTCTTTTGGATTAAAGCTTATAGTGATGTCTGTTTTTATGCTCTCCAAGTTTTCCAGTTTAAAGTAACCCAGTAAAGAGAGTATCGCTATATCAAGAGAGGCTTTTGCGCTTGAACCAATAGACGTATCATGAAGTTTAATCATAGCATTTTGAAGTTCTAAACCTATAAGTTCGTCTTTAATACTCTTTATGGAATGAAGTATAGTTTCTATGTCTTCTCCTGTAATAGCAAAAGTGGCAGGTGCTTCGCCTATACCAATACTTCCATCATTACATGTTAGGATTACGCGAACAAACTCAATCTCTTCCACTCGTCTTAAAGCGGTAATGAATGGTGTTTTGAGGGCAATGTACTTTACCTCTGTCATTATATTTGTTATTGTTTTACTCATTTAATTACTTATCCCAATTAAAATATTTCCTACTAGTAATCCACCAAATGTACCTATGATATATCCCATGATTGCCATGAGAACGCCTACACTCACAAGGTTCTTATTATAAGTTGCTGCAAGTATCGGAGCTGAAGCCACCCCTCCTATGTTTGAAAGTGAAGCTACCGCTATAGAAAATAGATCAAGTTTAAAAATCTTTGCCCCTATAATCATAATAGCCGCATGAATAACTAAAATACTAAAACCTGCCCCAACATAAATACCCAGTCCACTAAAGCTTTCTATCACAGCTTTTGAACCGATGAGAGCTATAATGACATAAAGCATAGAAGTAGCGACTTCACTCGAGCCATTAAGTTCTTTTAGTTTTGTAAATGAAGCCCCGATTCCTAAGAGTGTCGCCATGATAACGGTTGTTGTTGTCGTGTTTAGTATGGAGATTATTGTACTTATGTATTGTGCTAAAAAAGAAGCTAGAAGAGACAAAATAATTAAAAGCCAGTACCTCTTAGCTCCCATATTGCAAGCACACCCTATATCACTTAAATAAGCAAGGTTCGTATCACTAGAAGTGAATTTGTTAAAGTGCTTTGCAAAAGGAACAAGAAAAAGAAGTAACATCACCCATAAGGTGTAGTTGACACTATCTACAACAAGAGCATAAGCAAAAGCTTCTTCACTTACTCCAAGAGCGGAACCCACGGCTATCATGTTTGCGGTTCCTCCCATCCAACTACCAGCAAGCGCTCCAAACGCAGCTGACATATCCGCATTAAAATTAAACATAAACGCCACAAATATAAAAGCGAACGCGATGGAAAAAATTGCAAGCGTGTAAGCGATAAGTAAAGATTTTCCAAGTTTAAAGAAATGTCTAAAGTCTATTTGTAAAAGCATCAAAAAAAGCATAGCTGGCAGTAGGTTTGTTTTTGTAGTTTTATATATAGCATTTATCTCTGCATTTGACTCAAAAATTCCAAGAGAAGCTAAGAGCATGCTAAATGCATAAATAAAAACAACTGCGGGAATTAACTTAAAAATTTTCAATGTTGTTTTAGTCTCTAATAGATGGAATAGCGTAGCACAAAAAGCGAGTATGCCTAGATATAATAATGGATGAGTTATCAAGCAAGACCTCTTTTTTTCTAAGTCTATCATATTAAAACTATTTATTAAAGAAAAGGTGTTATGATATGAATATGAAAATTCATAAAATAGAAAAACAAAAATTATTACATGCTCCTCTCTCACTAGAAGCTCTTAAACTAGCACGAGCCATTTACTACACTCACCTAAAAGATGATGAGAACTTATCTCTAGAGGTGACGGTTAAAAGCGTACTAAGTCTATTAAAGCTTCCCCTTGCAGAAACTTCCAAAGCTCGTTTAACTGACATTTTTGAAGAATTAAACGAACCTCTTGTCGTCAAAGATTTTAAGTATATAGTAACTACTTATCCTATGAGATTTATTAATTTTTGCGAATACAAGATAATTGAAGATATGGTAACTATAGAACTCTCCGAAGAATTTTTATATGCTGAGAAAGAGTATATGATAGATAAATTTTTAACAAACTAAGGACAAATATTGGCAGCAAAATATATAATTTTAGATACAGAAACAACAGGGACTGGAGACAATGATCGCGTTATACAACTCGGTTATATTGTTCTTGGTACCAAACCCATTGAAGTTCATAATGAATTTAACTCTAGCGACGTTCCCATAAATTTTGGTGCGATGGAAGTACATGGAATTACTCCAGACTTGCTTGAAGGAAAACCTGAGTGTACAGAGACTTCTGCATATAAAAGACTCCAAGAGCTTAATAATAACGAGAATTATCTCATCATTCATAATGCGCCATTTGATGTTAAAATGCTTCAAAAAGAGGGTTTTACTCCCCAAATGAAGATTATAGATACGCTTAGAGTAGCAAAACATATACTTCCTGATGAAGACGCTCATAGACTTCAATACTTTAGATATAAAATGGAACTCTACAAAGAAGAAGAGAAAGAAGCAGCTGCTCTTGGCGTCGTTGTAAAAGCTCATGACGCCATTGGTGACGTTCTTGTCTTAAAGTTACTTCTTTCAAAACTCAAAGAAAGTGTTACTCTTCTTTACCCTAGAGAAAATCCAGTGGAAAAAATGGTCGAACTTACTGATACTCCTATATTAGTCAAAACATTTAGATTTGGTAAACATAAGGGAAAAGAGTTAGTCGAAGTAGCGAGAGAGGACGCTGGTTATCTGAGATGGATGCTAAGCTCTATGGATAACCTCGATGATGACATGAAGTACTCCATAAATATAGCATTAGGCCAGTAGTCCTATTCTAGTAGTAACTTTAACAAAACTAAAAAATAGCAAAAATAACAAATAAACTTAAAGCGATCACCCCACTGATAAGCGCGTAAGGAAGTTGCGTGTTCACATGATCCATCACTTCACAATCTGAAGCCATAGAAGAGATAATGGTGGTGTCCGAGATGGGCGAGCAGTGGTCACCAAAAATACCTCCACTAATTACAGCTCCTATTACCAAGGCGACATCCGCGTCCATGCCTACCGCCATTGGGATAGCTATGGGTATCATGATGCTAAATGTTCCCCAAGACGTACCTGTTGAAAATGATATCAAAGAACTTAGTAAAAAAATACTTCCGGCTAAAAGGTATGGACTTATATTCTCACTCGCTAAGGTAGAAAGGTATACTCCAGTTTTAAGTTCTCCTGTCACATTACCTATTCCAAATGAAAAAACTAATATAAGAGAGATTGGAACAAAACTTTTCGCACCTTTATAAGCGCTACTGCTCCACTCACGAGCTGATAAGTTTTTAGTGCCCACATAGTAAAAAAACATAAATACAAATGTACTTAACATCGTGTAAAAAATAGAAGATGAACCACTTCCTTTGAGTATTTCTCCATCACCTGTAATATATAAAAATACAAAGACCAGACTAACCATAGAAAAAATGGGTAATAGCATATAGTACATACTCGAGTGTCTATCTTCTTTTTCTACGTCTATTTTAGATTTATAAACAGTTTCTTTCATAGAGCCTATTTCAAAGTTAAAGTATATAAATATAAACGTCACGATAAGTGCTGAGATCGCATAAAAATTATACATCAAAGAGTTCATCAAAAGTGTAGTTGGATTTTGGGTAATATAGCCTTGAGATATTTGTGTATTTAACAACCCTAAAAGAAGTGCTCCATAACCATTAAGTACAATAAGCGAACCTATGGGTGCGGATGTCGAGTCACAAACAAAGGCTAGTTTTTCATGAGGGATCTTGTACTTGTCACAGAGTGGTTTTCCAACTGCCCCTGAAACAAGTGCTGTAATTGAAGTTTCTACAAATATTACAACACCTAAAATATAACTAACCATCAATGCTGAGCGCTCCGACTTAATTATCTTTTTTTGATGTAACATAAAATTCACGAAACCATGCACCCCGCCACTTTTCTCAATAAGTGCCATAATCGCGCCTGCTAAAATAACAAAAGCTAGGGTTTTAAGTATCCATGCCTCACTTAGTAAAGAAATAAAAAGAGTATATAAAGCTTCAAGTGATGCAAGAATATCATAATTATTGAGTATGAAAAGAGCGGCACAAATACCACTGAACAACGATACAATAACATTTTTTGTGTAAAGTGCTAACACGATAGCAAGGAGAGAGGGGAGTAAAGAGAGTGCTGAAAGTTCTATAAATATTTCCTAAAATTCTAATGAGAGTAGTACTAGACCAGCACGTCCAAACTTCTCTCTATAAAGCTCACATTCTAGTTGAGATACTTCCTTAAAACCCATTTTGGTATAAATTAATTTTGTGTCTAATGAACCTATTTCAATCATTGTTTGCGCTATTCTATAACCTTTGAGTCTTGCCGTCAAAAGTGACTTTTGCATTAGTTCTTTTAAAACACCGACATCTATAAAACCCTCAAGCTCTTCCATAAAGTCAAACATTAATGTTCTATTATTTAAATTAAAGTCGCAACAGTACATAACAGAAAGGGCATCATCAATTTCATCGACACCAATTTCTTGGAGTGCTTTTAAAAATGTTTCTTTTGTAGCTATTCTGGGTTCATAGCTACAGAGTGTTCCAACACTTTTTCCATCCATCTCCGCTATTAAAAAATTACTATAATTACAATGGCTTTTCGCACTCGTAACTGTTAGCTTTTCTAGGTACTCTAAAATACTTTTATCATCGTTTGTTTTAAAAATTAAATCAAAAAGACCATCTTTTTTTCCCGCACGTGAACTTTGTAAAATCATCTGCGCTAAAAATGAACTATCAGTAACAGTAGCCTTACGTATTTTAATACCCATAATATTTTCCAATATTTAATTTAAATCATATAAGAGTAATAGTACCATACTTTATGACAAAAAGTTTCTTAATTTTACTAAATACTTCAATTCTACTGTTTTCATCTCAACAAATACTTCTTGTAGTCGCCGATGACTTTAACACTACGAGAGCAAGCTTAAATTGTTATGAAGATGACAAACTAATCTTCTCTGATATTAGAGTAAATATTGGAAGGAATGGCTTAGCGTGGGGACTGGGGAAATATAATATACAACATGACTCTGGGGAACCTATAAAATATGAAGGTGATGGGAAAGCCCCTATAGGCATATTTAAACTCACTAATATATTTGGTAACACAAGTACTCACAACTTCTCTCTGCCCTATCTATATACGTCAAAAGAACTCATTTGCGTTGATGACTCAAAATCAAACTTTTATAATCAAATCATTCAAGCACATGGTAATGAGAAAAGTTTTGAGTATATGAAACGCGAAGACTCTCAATATAAACTAGGTGTGGTTGTAGAGCATAATGCAAATGCCATTTCTGAACGAGGTTCTTGTATATTTTTACATGTTCAAAAAGAGGAAGGTGCGTCAACTGCAGGATGTACGTCTATGGAGTATGATGATTTAAAAAAGATAGCAAACTGGTTAGATACAAAGAAAAATCCTCTTTTAATACAAGTACCAAAAAAGTATCTTAAAGTTGCCAAAGAACTTATTAAAAAGTTCTAGTCGTCATCCTCGTCTTCATCTTCGAGCATATCACTCATATCTAAGACTTTTGGCTTTGCCTTTACGGCTGTAAGCTCACTCAAATCTTCTGCTGGAATATCAAGAGCCATTGAGACAAAAGAGATAAGAGCATTGTCATCAACAATCTCTTGACAGGCTTCAGACGTACTATAAATGGTTAATATCTTATTTGTAAACAATACATCTTTAGGTTGTATTTGTAAGTCTGCTGCAATCAAGTGTAGATCAGGGCGGGTAAGGTGTATGCCTTCTACTTTCATAGAGAAACCTGTTCTGTTATCTGGAATTATCAATTTCTATACCTCTTCTTCTTTAACCATTTTATCTTTTGCCTCTATACCCATAAGGGAAAGGCCCGTTTTTATGCTTAGTGCAACTACAAGTATAAGCTTGAGTAGTTTTGCTTCATCATCCGTACCTATCATTCTTACATCATAGTAAAACTTATGTAAAGACGCGGCAAGCGACTTGAGATAATCAGGTAGTTTTTGTACTTGACGAGAGTTAAAAGCGTCTTCAACAATCTCAGGAAGTAAAAGAGCGTCAAAAAGTAAGATATCTGCACTCTCACCCAAGTTTTTAAGTTCGGCTGCGTTTATCTCATCTTTTGAAACAGTAGCCTTACTCAGTAGTGTTTGAATACGAGCATGCGCGTACTGAATATAAAAAATAGGGTTTGAGCTATCTTGCTTTTTAAACTCGGCTAAATCAAATTCTAAGGCAGTGTCAGACTTCTTAGAAGCAAAGATGAAACGCAGCGCGTCAGAACCAATCTCCTCAACTATGTCACTCATGAGTATTACGTTACCAGCACGTTTACTCATCTTGTATGGTTCACCATCTTTTAAAAGAGAAACCATTTGAGAAAGAAGCACTTCAAGTCTCTTTGAATCATACCCGAGAAAATCTATAGCTGCGTTTACTCGAGGAATATAACCATGGTGGTCAGCTCCCCAGATGTTTATGTAGTGATCATAGCCGCGTTCAAACTTTTGGTTATGATACACGATATCACCAGCTAAATATGTTGGACGACCATCATCACGAACAACTACTCTATCGTGATCATCACCCTTAGACTCAGACTTTATCCACAGTTTTTCTTCTTTCTTGTAAACATTGTCGCCCATCTTCTTCATAACTCTATCCCAGTCAGCATAGAGACCAGACTCATGAACAAAAGTATCAAAGCGAATATTAGTGTCTGCTAAAGAATCAACTACAATGTCCATTACTTTATCTTTCGCCCACATAGCAAGTTCTTTTTGACGGGACTCATCATTTAAGATTTCCGTACCGAAATGCTCCTGTGCGCCTACAGCTAAAGACTCAAGGTACTCACCTCTATAGTAAGACTCAGGATACTCTACATTTGTTTCTTTTAGAATGTTTTCACGAGCATAAAGCTGAATAGAAAGACCAAGCAAGTCTATCTGATTTCCAGCATCGTTTACATAATACTCTGCCGTAATGTCATACCCTAAATGCTTTGCTAATCGGTAAAGAGTATCTCCATAAACAGCGCCACGAGCATGTCCAATATGAAGAGGTCCCGTTGGATTAGCAGACACAAATTCTAAAAGTATTTTTTGATTTTTTTCTTGCTTTGCAAATGCGCTTGGATTATCTAAGGCCCAAGATGCGTACTCAGCTAAAAAACTCTCACTTAAACGAAAGTTTATATAGCCTTTAACAGATTCAACACTTGAAAATTCTGGAGATTCAGTAAAAGACGCAACTAAATCTTCTGCAATCATCATAGGGGATTTTTTTAACTCTTTAGCAAGTGAAAATGCTATAGGAGTTGCAAAGTGACCAAAAGAACGGTCACGTGGTTTTTCTAAAACAACCTCTCGACCTAGCTTTTCGCGCAATAGCGCCGATACACGTTGTTTCATATACTATACTTTTGTTGTTGTGTCAGTTGTTTCTGAAGAAGCTACTTCTTCACTACCTTCAACTTTTTTAGGCTCATCTGCTGCGATCTCTTCATCAACCTCTTTCATCTCGTTCTTAAAGTTTTTGATTCCTTTTCCGAAACCTTTTGCTAAATCAGGTATTTTCTTTGCTCCAAATAGAAGAACAATTATTCCAAATATTATTACTAGTTCTGTTGTACCAGGCATTCCCATTATATATTTCCTTGTATAAAATTTAATTGTGAGTATATCGCTACTTTGCTGTAATTTCTCTTATTGAGACTATTACTAAATTTCTTCCCATTTTTGCACAAAAGTATTTATCCTATCATGAGGGATCTTTAATCGTGCTGTCATTGCCACTTTCTTGAGAACTGACGCAGCTGTTTCCAAGTCGTCATTCACTATAAAATAATCAAACTCAGAAACCCTTTGTATCTCTCTAATTGCCATTTTAACACGTCTACCAATAACTTCCTCAGAATCCGTAGAACGATTTTTAAGTCGTCTTTGGAGTTCAGATAAACTGGGTGGTGTAATAAATACTGAAGTAGTAATATCTCCTAGTCTATTTTTTATAGCCATATTACCTTGAACGTCTATATCAAATATAACTAACTTCCCATCCGCAAGCGCTTTTTTCACTGGTTTTATAGATGTTCCATAGTAGTTACCGTGAACTAATGCGTATTCTAAGAAATTGTCATTTTCTATATCTTTTTCAAACTCTTCTTTTGTAGCAAAATGGTAATGTACATCTTGCACTTCCCCCTCTCTTATTGGACGAGTCGTCGTAGAGATTGAGAAGTAATAATCGCCAATGTCATCAGATATCTTATTTATTAAAGAACTTTTACCCGCTCCACTTGGTCCAGATAAAACTAAAACTACTCCATTTTTTTCAACCACTACTGATCACCCAGAGTAATGTTAATACTTATTTTCATACCTTTCATAGATGCTGCCACATCTTTATCACTTAAAGCTGCAAGAAGTTTCTTTAAAGCTTCTACACCATTATTAGCGGATGTTTCTTCTTCAATGTCATCTATAACAACTTCTTCGTTTACTTCATTCTCTTCTGTCGAATTCTCTTCTTCCATTTCTTCAATGATTAAATCTTCTTCTTCCTCTACTTCTTCACCAATCGCAAGCTTAAGGTCTTTACTCGTTAAACCATCTAACACGTTCATATCACTCTGAACTATATTTAAAAGGGTCTCCACATCAACCTCGCTTTCTAATTCTTCTTCACTCAACTCATCAACAGCATTCTCAATTTGAGATTCTATATCAAGTTCTTCTTCTAGGTCAAGTGCTAACTCTTCGTCTAGTTCAAGGTCGTCTAATTTAAGATCAACTTCATCTAGATCTAAATCGTCTAGGTCTAACTTCTCTTCCTCTTCTTCAGGTTCATCTTCTAGGTCTAGCGCTAACTCTTCGTCTAGTTCAAGGTCGTCTAGGTCAAGATCATCTTCTTCTTCTAGATCTAAATCGTCTAGGTCTAACTTCTCTTCCTCTTCTTCCTGCACTTCTTCAGGTTCTTCTTCTAGGTCTAGTGCTAACTCTTCG
>CAWUTM010000077.1:0-5763 GCA_963925755.1 uncultured Sulfurimonas sp.
ATATGTATAAATTAATAATGTGATTATACAAAAATTATCCTAACTCTATGATAAAAGAGCTTACATCATTTTTTGAATTCGTATGAGAGTTGAGAGAAGAATAGAAGATTTGTCTATATGTGACCTCTTCATTTTAAGCTCACTGTCTAAAAGCAACTCATGAATTTTGGAGTATACAAAAGGTTTTATCTTTATAGAGAGTGCCGCTTTTTCCTCTACAACAAACTTGGGAGCAGGGTAGCCTAGTATTTCAAGAGCATTGGGTGCACCGTGAACTCTGATGTAGATATTAAACATATAGAGTTGTGTTAGGTAAGCAGTTATGGCAGTTAGAATACGGATTTCATCTTCTCCATGTTCTAAAACATTTTGAAGGTCATCCCTAAAATCTTTTTTAGTCAAAATATTTTTTATAAAATCATCAAGATTTACTTCGGCAAGTCCATAAACAAGATTATTTACGTCTTTTGTCGTAATTGCTCTATCATAAACACGGAACTTTTCTATTTCATTTGAAGCGAGTGCCACGTCTCCATGATGGATTTGCAGAAGATGAGAGACTGTGTACTTGTCTATGTTTACTTTCTTTTCTTGCGCTACTTGAAGGATAATGTTTTGGGCTTCGTAATCTTTTGGGTTAAAAAAGCGAACACTCATAGCCTTTGACTTAGCAAAAGCCTTTTTGTTATTGTAAGTTTTATGGTCACTGCCGTAGTAGGCATACACAAAAATATTATCAGGGTTTTTATCACAGAAGTCTAAAAGTACGTCTAACTCTTTTTTTGGCACTTTTTTTTCACTTTTGATTATGAGTATATTTCTATCACCAAAAAGGGAAGCTTGAGAAAGGTGCGCTTTTGCTGAGCTAAACGCATACTCATCATGGTAGAAGTTGAGAATATTTGAATCTTCTATGTTTGTAAGCATTTTCGTATACATATCTATGAGAAAAGTAGACTCGCCAAAAAAAACAAAAGAGTTTGAAACAGACCTGTTTTGAATATGTTTATCTAACTCAGTCTTATACATCTACTTTCCCGACAACACTCGCAAATATTTTAGCACGAGGTATGTCTACTCTTTCTATTTTTACGATGACATCTTCAAAGAGGACGGCTTCTGTGTTTAAAGTGATCAGAACTCGAGCACCTTGTATCTCATCATGTATTTCAGCCTTGACTTCAGGATCTGTCGCGTTTATGCGAGCCTTGAACTCCTTACCAATGTTCTTATCAGCCCATCTTGCATACTTTCTAGCCATAAACTCATTTTCTATCTTGCTAGATTCTCGCTCTTTTTCACTAATAGTCATACTGAGTGATTCTATGTTTCTTAAAACATAAGAACCTTCTTGTGTATCTCCCGCGTTTATAGCTTTTAAAAGTCTATGAACTATAAGGTCAGAGTACCTACGAATGGGAGAAGTGAAATGAGTATACTGCTCAAACCCAAGTCCAAAGTGTCCAGAATTTAAAGGAGCGTATCTCGCTTGCATCTGAGAACGGATGATGAGAGTGTCTACTTCTGACTCTAAGTCCATCGCTTTTGCTTGTTTTTGAATGTTAGTAATTGTCTCTTTGGTAGTGCCCATAATCTCTATTTGCATACCAATACCCGCAAGCTCTTGGTAAAGAGTTTGTAGTTTAGCTTGACTAGGTGGTTCATGGATTCTGAATATTCCACGTGCAAATTTTGAAGCTGCTTCTTTGTTGGCTAAAAGCATACAGTCTTCAACAAGTGCATGAGAAGGTGTCTCCTCAGCTTCTGTAGTTGAAACTAGATTTGACTCTTCATCTATTACCATGTCTATTTCGGTTGAGCGAAAATCATAACCAACTTTGATACGCTTTTCTTTAAGGGCATCCGTTACTACTCTTAGTTTTGTTAAAGAGTCGAAGATTCTTTGCTCATCCTCGTTTACCGCTTTTAAATCACCATTAAAATATGCATCTATCTCTTCATAGTTAAAGCGGCGTTTAGAGTGAATGACAGCTTCGTATACAGTCGAACTTTTTACTTCAAGTTTCTCTAGGTCGAGTTTCATCTCAAACACATAAGCGAGCCTATCAACATGCGGCTGCAATGAACAGAGTGTTTCACTTAGCTGACGAGGAAGCATAGGGATAGAACGATGAGGTAGATAGATAGAAAAACTTCTATAAATAGCTTCATTATCAAGTGGACCAAAAGGTTTTACATACTCACTTACATCGGCTATTGCTACATAAAGAGTAGTCTTTTCTTCATCCCAGCATATGGCATCATCATAGTCTTTCGCGGTAACAGGGTCTATAGTGGAAAAGTCTAAGTCTCTTAAGTCTTTCCTGGAAAGATGTTTTGAAGCGTCTACTGGTTCAAATGATTTGGCAATTTTTAGCACTTCTTCTTCAAAGTAATCATGTTTATTAAACTGTGCTAAAACTATCTTTTCATCAACCTTTGGATCATTTATGTTCCCAAGTTTTTCTAACACTATATTTTCTCTGTTGTCTATTTTAAATACGTCACCTACATCTAAAGTATCTAACTCTTCTTCTGTAATTTCAGCACCTATAGGAAAGTCTGTTTTTAAGTCTACGAGAGACTTATGCCTATCTTTTTTAATGATATAAGCTATGGAATAACTCTGTTCTCTTCCAACAATTTCAACAATCTTTGCTGAGGGCGTACCGCGTTTACCAAGAAGACGCTGAGCGATAATAAGATCACCTTGAGTAGCTTCACCTAAATCACCTTCGGCTATAAAAAGATCACGGATATTCTCGCCAATGACATTGAGATAGGCAGTGCCTTTTTGAATGAGTCCTAAAGTTCCAGCACGGTATTTAGAATTGAATTTATAAACATTGTCTTTTTTTGTAAGGTATTTGTTTAAGAGCCATTGGTTTACATGTGTAAATTCATCGGGGGTTATGTCTTGCTCACTCAAACCATGAGTGAGGCGTATAAGTAAAGATTTCAAATAAGTTTTATCTTGCGTTTTCTATTGCTTTATCAAAGCTTTCCATATCTAAGTCATACTTAGTAATTAGTTCTTTGGCAGCTTCGATACTGGCGTCTGTAATAACGCCATTAATAGGTACTGAGGTACGGACAACATGAAGGATTCTAGCTGGACGCTTGTCTTCTTCATCAGCTTTTTCAGGATTTTGACAGTTTCTTATAACACTTACTAGCCCTTCTTCAAATTTCCACTGACTAAAGATAGTAGCGCTTACTTCTGGAGTGTCAACGCCAACTACTTCTCTTTCTGCAGCTTCTACATCACCAAGTCGTGCTAGTGCGTCACGAAACTTTTCCTCTGAACCATCTGAAATAATTTGTTGAGCAATCAGTACTTTACCAATTTCAACAAGAAAGGCAGCTGGAGATAAGACACCTAAAAGTTTATTTTCTTTTCTAAGACACCAAGCAGTCATAAGACCATGTTGCTTCTTTGAAAGTGCCGAGAACATATCGTTGTTTATGCCGTATGGGGCAAGATCCAGCGAAAAACTCTTTTTTACGATAGACGCAAGTGCAAAACCACGAACCGTACCCATACCAAAAAGACCAACTGCTTGAGAAATCGCATTTATTTCACGAGAAAAACCATAAAGAGGAGAGTTAGCCGCTTTTAAAATATCAGCAGTTAAGAGAGGGTCTTTTTCTAAAATCTTAACCATGTCGTTGAAGCTGCTATCTGGATCTTGATAAACTGCTTCTATTTGCATAGCAGACTCAGGAAGAGGTGGAAGCTGCTTAATTTTCTTTAGTATTTCTTCTGTCATTTTGTACTCTCTTTAAAAATTTACTTATATGTAATTATAGTATCAATAAATAAATTACCACTGAATATTTACCAAAAAGTGTTATTATCATTTTCAAGTAATATAAAAAGGAATTAATAAGATGCAAAGAGAAGCAATGCTCACTCAATTAGGTTATGCCCCAAATGATGCACTTGTCAAACAATTGACTAATATTGTAAGTAATACAAAAGGGTATGAAAAAATTCAAAAACACATTATGGACTTACATGATCACCTTCAAGTGAACAACTCATATGTCGCACTTTCAAACTCAAGTGACTACTTTAAAATAAAAATAGAGTCTAAAACTGAAGAATTATCACAAGAAGCACATGAGAAAGTGGAACATTTTAGCAATAAATTTAAAGTTGAAATAAAACAATTAGAAACCAAAAATACATATTATATCATCGGTTTTAATCACTAATTCAATGAGAGAACCAATGAGCATAGAAGGTTATGACCTCCTAATAGAAGAATTCAAATATCTTTTAGAAGAGGAAAAACCTAAGGTCGCCGAAGAAAAACTTATCGCTGCGGCTCATGGAGATAGAAGTGAAAATGCGGATTACCACGCTGCAAAAGAGAAACTGCGTTTTATGGATAAACGACTTTTTTACCTAAATAAAATGATACAAGACGCAGTTATTGTAGACCCTACACTTCATTCACACATGAAAGTTAGTTTTGGCTCAACTGTAGTGCTCTTAAATATAGATGAAGACTTAGAAGAAACATATACTCTGTGTGGCGTACTAGAAAGCGAACCTGAATATGGGCTAATTTCAATGCATTCACCTCTAGCAAAAGCGATGATTGGTAAAGAAAAAGATGATGAATTTAAATTAAAACTTCCAAATACAACAAAAGAGTATGAGATTGTAAAGATAATATATAAAAACATCTTTTCCCTCAAAAGAAACATTCGTACAAAAAAAGAATTTTCTTTTCATTAAAATTTCTCTAACCACATTTTAGATATAATCCATTTTTAAAAACCAATTTTATAGGACTTACCTGTGAGCCAACAATTAGAAAACATTGATGAACAACTGTCAAATCATAAACTTTCACAAGACGATTACACACATATTAAAGAGATACTTAACCGCGAACCAAACTTAGTCGAACTTGGTGTTTTTTCAGCTATGTGGAGTGAACATTGTTCTTATAAATCATCTAAAGTGCATCTTAAAGGTTTTCCTACAAAAGCTCCATGGGTAATTCAAGGTCCTGGTGAAAACGCAGGCGTTATTGACATCGGTGATGGTTATGCGGCTGTATTTAAAATGGAGTCTCATAATCATCCATCTTTCATTGAGCCGTATCAAGGTGCTGCAACCGGTGTTGGTGGGATTATGCGTGACGTATTTACTATGGGCGCTCGTCCTGTAGCTTCATTAAATGCACTTCGTTTTGGTAATGTTATGAATGATGACAAAGTTTCAGCGCATCAGCGTTACCTTGTTCGTGGTGTTACAGAAGGTATCGGTGGTTATGGTAACTGTATGGGTGTTCCAACTATTGGTGGCGAAGTCAGTTTTGATGATTGTTACAATGGAAATATTCTTGTAAACGCATTTAATCTTGGTATCGCAAAATCAGATGAGATCTTTTTAGGTCGCGCTGAAGGTATCGGAAATCCTGTAATGTACGTTGGCGCAAAAACAGGTCGTGATGGTCTTGGTGGAGCGGTTATGAGCTCTGACTCATTTACAGAAGAGTCTAAGTCACTTCGTCCAACTGTTCAAGTTGGTGATCCATTTACAGAAAAACTTCTTCTTGAAGCTTGTATGGAACTTTTCAAAACTGATCATGTTGTTGGTATCCAAGACATGGGTGCGGCTGGTCTTACTTCGTCTTCATTTGAGATGGCTGGACGTACTGGATCTGGTATGACTATGCACCTTGATAAAGTTCCCGCTCGTGAAGAAAACATGACTCCTTACGACTTTATGCTGAGTGAGTCTCA
>CAWUTM010000078.1:0-8581 GCA_963925755.1 uncultured Sulfurimonas sp.
GATCAACTTCTACAGACACTCATCGGTCTGAAAAATTAAGGGATTTTTTTCCTTTAATTTCTTTTTGATATAATTATCCTAATAAAATACATTAGGATTTACCACCATGCAATTCTCTGCTCCCTTAAAATCAAACTCAAAAAAAATAATGCTATTAGGTTCGGGTGAACTTGGAAAAGAAGTAGCTATTGAAGCACAGCGTTTAGGACTTGAAGTCATAGCCGTTGACAGATACCAAAACGCTCCCGCTCATAATGTGGCGCATCGTTCGTATGTTGTAGACATGCAAGACAAAGACGCGCTCCTAGAAATAATCTACCGTGAAAAACCTGACTATATTCTTCCAGAAATTGAGGCTATTAGCATGGACGCGCTATTTGCAGCTGAAGACAAGGGATATAACGTTATTCCAAACGCAAACGCGGTGAGTAAAACTATGAACCGTAAAAACATTCGTACTTATGCGGCAGAAGTACTCAACCTAAAAACAGGTCCTTATGAGTTTGTTACTACAGAGGATGGACTCAGAGTTGCAAGTAAACGTATGGGTTACCCTTGTGTCATAAAACCTGTTATGAGCTCATCTGGTCACGGGCAGAGTATTTGTCGTAGTGAAGAAGATGTTCCCGCGTCATGGGAAATTGCTAAAGAAGCTCGTGGCGATGCAAGTGAGTTAATAGTCGAAGCGTTTGTAGATTTTGATTATGAAATCACTATGCTTACTGCTCGTAATGGAAGCGAGACTGTTTTTTGTGAACCTATTGGGCATGAGCAACGCGATGGAGATTATGTATTTTCATGGCAACCCGCTCAGATGAGCGATATTGCGAAAGAAAAAGCGCAGATGATGGCTAAAACCATTACTGATGGTTTAGGCGGTCGCGGTCTTTTTGGCGTTGAGCTTTTTATAAAAGGAGACGAGGTTTACTTTTCAGAAGTTTCTCCTCGTCCACACGATACGGGAATGGTAACTCTCATTACTCAATCACAAAGTGAATTTGCGCTTCACTTACGTGCCGTTTTAGGACTTCCACTTGGTTTTACTTTTTATGGTGCTGGTGCTTCAGCGGCATATAAAACGCAGATGAAACATTCTAATGCTCCCGTTATTAGTGTTGATGATTCACTCTTTAGTGACAACTCTTTTGTAAGAGTGTTCTCAAAACCAGAAGCACATGAGGGACGTCGTTTAGCAGTCGCTCTTGTTTTTGATGAAGTTGAGGCTGCCCTAGAGCAATCTCGTGAATTGATCCAAAAAATAAAAGATAACTAAATGCACAAGCATAAAATAGTTTTATTAGACACTCTCACATTTGGAAATACAAACTTATCTGTATTTGATGATTTAGGGGAGGTTACTATTTATGAAACAACCTCACCAGCGCAGACACAAGAACGCATAACAAATGTGGACGTTATAATAACCAACAAAGTTGTTATAACAAAAGAGTTTATGCTTTGCTCTAAAAACTTGAAGCTCATCTGCATAGCGGCTACTGGTATGAACAATGTAGACCTTGACGCGGCAAAAGAGCTAAACATAGAAGTGAAAAATGTAGCTGGGTATTCAACAGATTCCGTTATTCAACATACTTTTTCAATGCTTTTTTATCTTCTGGGACACTCTCGTTATTATGATGAAGTTGTCAAAGATGGAAGCTATTCTCGTAGTCCTATTTTCACTGACGTATCTCATCCTTTTTTCGAAATTAAGGGCAAAAAATGGGGAATCATTGGACTTGGAAGCATAGGAAGAGGCGTTGCTAACATCGCCAAAGCATTTGGAGCACAACTCTTTTACTACTCAACAAGTGGGGTGAACCGTACTGAAGATTTTCAAAGAACTTCATTAGAAGAGATGCTTAAGAGTTGCGACATAATTACTATACACGCGCCTTTAAATGAAAAGACTAATAACCTTTTAGATTATAAAGAACTCGTAACATGTAAAGATGGGGCGACTATTTTAAACCTTGGACGTGGAGGAATCATCAACGAAGAAGCTGTGGCTAAAATCATTGACGAGAAAAACATTTTCTTTGGTTTGGACGTTCTTACAAAAGAGCCGATGAGAGAAAATCACCCTTTGCTTAACGTTAAAAATAAAGAAAACCTCTATGTAACTCCTCATATCGCTTGGACTTCGGTAGAAGCCAGAGAGAAACTAATTTCTAGCATTGCTCAAAACATAAAAGAGACTTTCTAGGTTTTATGCAAGAACTACTTCTTTTTGTGACTGCGTTTGGTGCGGCGACTATCCTTCCCTTTTCTTCAGAAGCTGCGTTTCTTGTAGCTCTTTCAAACAATATGTCTCCATTAAACGCGATGCTATTTGCGTCAAGTGGAAATATCTTAGCCATTATATTTAACTACTATCTAGGTTACTTTTTATATGAAAAGAGTAAAACAAAACTTCTTGCATCAAAGATAGGTAAAAAATCATACACACTTGGACATAAGTATGGTTATTCAGCATTAGTACTTTCATGGTTACCAATTATTGGAGATCCACTAACAATTGTAGCGGGTCTTGTTAGGCTAAAGTTTGTTTGGTTTGTTATGATTGCTGGAAGCTTACGGGTTCTGAGGTACTACTTCTTAACTCTTATGGTATAATATTTTAAAACAAGAAAACATGATAAAAAAGAGAATATATGAATTTTAAAAGTGATGTTTTAGTTATTGGAGCTGGTGGAGCGGGTCTTACGGCTGCTTTACATGCCAAAGAGAGTGGGGCGAGCGTTATTGTTATAACAAAAGAGTATCCAACTCGAAGTCAAACTTGTATGGCTCAGGGCGGTATAAATGCGGCCCTTGGAAATGCGGGGGAAGATAGTGTTGAATCTCATATTACAAACACACTAAAGTCAGCTCATGGCGAAGCGGATGAAGAAGCCGTGCGTTTTATGTGTAGTGAGGCTATCAATGCGGTAGAATGGCTAGATAGCATTGGCGTTTGTTTTTCTCGCACAAAAGATGCAAAAATAGCGCAGAGAACTCTCGGAGGAGCTTCGGCCGCTCGTGCTTGTTACGCACAAGATTATACGGGTTTAAAAATTCTTCACACAATTTATGACAGATGTTTAGAACAAAACATAGAGATGAAAAATGAGAAGTACCTTTTAGAACTTCTCAAAGATTCAAACGGCTGCGTTAAGGGCGCGAAAGTCTTAGACATTCGTAGTGGAGAAGTAGAGATATACGAAGCAAACGCGGTCATTATGGCAAGTGGTGGTTATAGTCGCATATACGACAAAAACTCTACGAACTCAACTGCTTCAACGGGTGATGGGATTGCGGTAGCTCTTAGGGCGGGTGCGAAACTCATAGACATGGAGTTTGTTCAGTTTCATCCAACTGGACTTAAAGGCTCATCTATTCTCATTAGTGAATCAGCTCGTGGTGAGGGTGGTCATGTTGTTAACTCTAAGGGTGAACGTTTTACTAACGAGTTAGCTCCTCGTGATGAACTCTCTCGCGCCATAAACGCAGAGATAGCCAAAGGTGAGCAAGTCTTTTTAGATATACGACACCTTGGAGAGGAACTAATAAACGAAGGTTTGCCTCAAGAGAGAAAACTGGCAAAACTGTATGAAAATGTAGATCCAGTACATGAAATCATACCTATACGACCTGTCGCGCATTACACCATGGGTGGGATTGAGGTAGACCATAAGTCTCGAACTTCATTAATCGGTTTATACGCTTGTGGAGAGTGCGCGAACCATAGAGTGCATGGCGCCAATCGTCTGGGAGGAAACTCTCTTTTAGAAATCGTAGTTTTTGGTAAAGAAGCGGGATTAAACGCGGCGGAATTTGCGCTTTCTCAAAATAGCGAAAGTTCTTATGTTGAGCAATCTGACGTAATGAATGAAATACAAGCGGGTAAAAATGAGTTGGATTTTTATTCGTTTCGTCAGCATATAGGTGACATGTTTTATAAAGACGTAGGGATAGTAAGAACTAAAACGCAGTTAGAATCAGCTCTTAAAGAGATTTTAGAGATTAAAGAAAAACTTCCCTTAATGGGTGTAAATGATACTTCCAAGGTATACAATACAAACCTTGTAGAGTTTATAGAGTTTAGAAACGTGTTAGCTGTTTGTGAGCAGGTTGTAGCATCAGCCCTTAAACGCGAGGTGAGCTGTGGCGCTCACTATATAGTTTAGTAAATAGTTGGATATTATGATAAATATAAGTATAAAACGTGAAAGTGAATTTGTAGAATATAGCGTTGATTTACAAGACGCGACACTTCTCGATGTTCTTCAAGAGATTAAAACAAATCAAGATACATCTTTAGCATATAGTAGTGGTTGTCGTAGTAGTGTCTGCGGCTCTTGTTCTATGCGCGTAAACGAGAGAGAGATTCTAGCTTGTTCTTACAAAGTGCAAGATGGAGACAGAGTAGAGCCACTTAAGAATGTAGAGATTATACGAGACTTAGTTGTTGATATGGATGCTTCTTATGCTTTTAACGCAAGAGCAAAGGCTTGGTTGCAAGAGGGTCTTGGTATTTCACTCACTCAAGACGATGAGAAGATAAATGAAGTACAGAGTGATTGTATACTTTGTGGGGCATGCTACTCGGCTTGTCCCGTTTATAGCGTAAACAAAGACTTTTTAGGTCCTTTCGCATTAACGCGAGTTTGGAAGTATGTAAGTGATAAACGCGAGGGTGAGCCTAAAACAAAAATAGACAATGCGCAGCTTAATGGCGTTTGGGATTGTACGCTTTGCAATGAATGTACAATAGTTTGTCCTCAAGACATTTCAAGTAAAACAGATATAGAGAAGCTGCGTTTTAAGTCCGCACAGTATGGATATATGGATCCAAACTTTGGTGGATTTGGCAGTTTTGATGGAAGTCCTAGTTTTTAAAACTAACAAACAAACATGTTATAATAATTTAAAATATAAAAAGGTAAAAAAATGGCAAAAGAATACTCATTTGATATAACGGCAAAAATAGATATGCAAGACTTTAAAAACGCAATAAATTTAGTAGATAGAGAAGTTTCAAACCGTTATGACTTTAAAGGAACAACTTTTGAAGTTACTTACAATGAAAAGGCGAAGACGTTAGTTCTCATAGCTTCTTCGGATAACAAAGTCGATGCGCTTAAAGACATAGTAATCGCTAAGTTTTTAAAACAAGGATTGTCTTCAAAAGTTTTAGAAGAGTTAAAAGTAGAAGACTCTTCGGGTGGAAATAGAAAGATGACTTTTAAGGTCGTTGATTATATAGAGACAAAAGAAGCAAAGAAAATAACAGCGGAAATAAAAAAGATGAAACTAAAAGTAAACGCTCAGATAGAGGGCGATAGCATCCGTGTAAAAGGCGCTAAACTTGATGAGTTACAAAAGGTTATAGCAATGATTAAAGAGGCTGAATGGGATGCTCCTTTAGTTATTGAGAACATGAGATAAGGGGAAAGTTGTGAAAACAAAGATGAATGTTAATGAGGCAGCGGAATTTCTAAATATTTCTAAAGAAGCTATTCATAATCGTATTCGCAGAGGCTCTATGGAGGTTCTTGTAGAGAATGGGGTTAAGATGGTTGTACTGGACTCTAAAGAAGCCTCAGTTAAACCAAGACAGACAGCTGTGAAAGTAGATAGTAACAACGATAAATACAATAAACTTTTAGAAGAACAAAATAGTAAGCTTCAAGAGAGGATTACGCTTTTAGAAAATGAGACTCGAAGCTTGCGAGATCAAAAAGAGTTAATGCTCATCGCGGAGAGAGAAAAAATAGAGCAGATTTATATAGATAAAGACGAACAGCTAAAAAATATACTTGCAACCCTCTCTTCACAGTTGCAGATATCAGCTCCAACTGAAGAAGTAGAGACGATTGACACGCATGTTGAAGAAGAGACAGCTGAAGAAATTGACGATAAAAGTTCTCTTATATCTTTAAAGAAGCACCTCAAATCTCTGGATTTATCCGATAAGAAGATTAAAAAGATTCAGGCGCGCTTTGCCAAAAAATCTTTAAACGATGAGAGAGTTATACATTTAGGTAAAAAGTACTATTTAGACACGGCAAAGTATGACTATAGTGATTTAATAAAATAGAGAAAGAATCTCTATTTTATAAGTCATCTTTATTTAAAGTAAGACCCTTTAGGTTTGAGATAGGATAAGAGTATGTAAGACCTTTGCCTTCTCCAGTAATATCTAATTCATCAAGAACAGACTTGATGATAGGTTCGACATTTTTTGTTTGTGTGATAAACAAAAGGTCAGAGTTGGTATGCTCTTCATGAAGTCTATTGTAAAGACTTTCTAGTTGTTCAAGACCCATGCCACGAACTTCGCTTATAGTCACTCCTCTCGCTCCAGCTTTTTTAGCCGCATTAATGGCTCTCTCTTGATCTTCTTTTGGCACTATAACATGTACGGCGGAAAAGGACATCTCGTATGAGTGGCGTTGACCCGTTCCTTGAACATTAACCGTAGTCAGACCCATATTATGAGCATCTTCTATGGCATGTCTAAACTCATCTCTTTTAATAGCGTCTTTTTCATGCTTCCCTTTTATGCCCATATTTTCGGTGATAATTCCATAAAGCATAACTGTTATCATAGGAAAAAGTGAAGCAAACGCGATGAGACCAAAACCATCTATGAGAGGGTCACGACCAGGTATGTTTGTCGCAAGACCAAGACCAATTGCCGCAACAAGAGGTACGGTAACCGTTGAAGTAGTAACGCCACCACTATCATAAGCTATGGGTATGATGTACTTTGGAGCGATAAACGTAAGCGCAATAACCAACATATATCCAACCATGATGTAGTAAACTATTTCTCCACCAACAACAATGCGATAAGCTCCTAAAGAAATACCGATCGCTACACCAAGTGCCACAAATAAACGCAGGGCGAAGTCATTTATCTTACCATCACTTATCTCTTTGGCTTTTCTCGCAATAGCCGTCAAAGAAGGTTCCGCCATAGTTGTTGAGAAACCTATGAGAAAACCAAATGAGTAGATTACAAAATTGCTGTCATACTGCGTTAACTCGAAAGCCATAGTTTCACCAACGGAAAAAAGACCCATTTCCAAACCAACAATAAAAGCGTCAAGACCTAGGATTACAAGCCCAAATCCAATGATGACATTTTTAAGATTATCTATAGGTTTTTTTAGAATTACGTATTGGAAAAATAGGATGATTGCCAAAATAGGGACAACGTCTATAACCACTCCTCCAATCCCCTTGAGAATGTTTAAAAAAGAAAAGTCAAAGTTTACAGCACTATCTGCCACTGCATCGGCTATAGGAAGAATACGAGGTACTTGTTCAACAGCATCTATAAACTCATAGACGAATATACCATAGAACTGAACAAAAATCATAGGCGTTAGTGAAGCAAACGCGATGAGACCAAAACCATCCAAAACAGGATTTCTACCCTTTATGGTAGAAGCTAAACCAATACCAAGAGCCGCCACAAGGGGTACGGTAACGGTAGACGTTGTTACACCACCAAGGTCATACGCAAGACCTACAATCTCTTGAGGTGCAAAGATAGTAGCAGAGACGACCATAACGTAACCACTGATGATATAGTAGTGTATGGGGTGCCCTTTAATGATTCTGTAAACACCAATAACTATGGCAAATCCAACTGAAAATGCAACGACTAAACGCAGTGTGGTAGCATCAATTCGACCTGAACTGATGGAGGCTGCTTTTTGAGCGATAACGATGAGAGCAGGTTCGGCGATAGTTGTGCCAAAACCAATCATAAAGGCAAAAATAACGATGAGCATTGTGGAGTCTTTACGCGCAAATTCCGTAGCTAGACCTTCTCCAACTGGAAATATACCAACTTCAAGACCAAGTAAAAAGATAGCAAGTCCGACACCAACTATGGCAAGACCAATAGTGGTGCTCAACCAGTTATCGGGAACACTCTGAATAATAGCGAGTTGAAAAAACATAATAACGAGAATAATAGGCAAGAGATCACGAAAAGATTCTTTTAGAAGTTGTAGAAAAGATGCAAAACTTAACATGGGTAACCTTGAATTTATTTATATTCGATAATAGCTTAAATATTCTATATAAAGCTTAGAAAAAGAGTCTGCTTTCAAGTACATCTAAAGCAAATAAGCTATAATTACGCTCTTCAAGTCAAATGGTTTCGTGTCCGAGTGGCCGATGGTGCATCCTTGGAAAGGATGTGTGGAGCAATCCACCGAGAGTTCGAATCTCTCCGAAACCACCACCTATAAACCCCCTTTATACAGTGTTTAACAAAGAATTTTCATTAAATTAAAGATTTAGATTATAGAAGAGTATACATACGATTCTAAAAATTGTGAAAATACGACATAAGGAAAAATAATTAAAACAAGTAATGCTATATCTTCTCTTAATATGGAGACCGTTGAGAGTTTTGCACTCAATCTATATCAATTTTAACTAAGTTGTAGAAACCGTCATGATATTTGTATAAATTGTTATTCTTTAAAAGAATGAATCTTTATATACTTCCCCCAACAAAAAATAAAGGATAAATATATGACATTTGCATATCACAACCCAACAGCACTTCAGTTTG
>CAWUTM010000079.1:0-8613 GCA_963925755.1 uncultured Sulfurimonas sp.
GCTTTAGCTGGTTCAAACGCTAGTGAAGCATTCTCTAAAAATTGCTTTTTCCACTTTGAAATGGACTGAGCAGTGATTTTATACTTAGTAGCTATTTGTGCAATAGTCTCTTCTTCTTTGAGTAACTCTAACACTATTTTAGTTTTTTGTTGGGCACTGTAAGTTTGGCCTTTTTTACGACTCATATTTCTCTCCATTAATTTCATGATATTTTAACGATATTAGAAATTAACTTCGCTGAACCTCTGTCTTAAATATTCAGGCTATTATAATTATGTGATAGTCCAATAAATTGACAAAATGAATAAATTTGAATATAATTAGATATATAAATATTCAAAGGAGTATATAATGAAAACGGTTACAATGAGAGTTGACGATTCAATCTATGATATGATAAAGCTTGCAGCAGAAGGTCAAAGAAGAAACCTTTCCAATTTCATAGAATTTGCAACACTGCAATATCTAACTTCATCACAATTTGTAGAAAAAGATGAAATGGCAGAAATTTTAGAAGATAAAGAGCTTGTTGAAAACCTAATGAATGGATTAGAAGACTTTAAAAAAGGTGACTATACAATTGTCTAAGTATCAGATTGCTGAAACTAAAACTTTTGAAAAAGCTAAAAAAAAGATAGACAAAAAATTATATTTAAAGATTAAAAATTTTGTTTATCCCCAGCTTAAAGAAAATCCATTTTATGGTTCTAATATAAAAAAATTAAAAGATAATTTAGAAGGTTATTATAGATATAGGGTTGGGAACTATAGACTTTTTTATCTTATTGAAGATAATAAACTTATTATAGCAATTGTTGATTTTAAGCATAGACAAGGTACTTACGACTAAACACATAACAAATTATGAAAAAAATAACAGCTGAAGAGTTTGATAAAAAATTTGAAGATGGTGAAGATATATCTGAATACTTAGATTTATCAACCTAAGTTTGAATCCACACGGTGGGATACCGTGCTTTTAGAGCTTTAATTTAAAGCTGAATTAATTACTGGAGCGATTGTAGACATAATAGATTTTTCTTCTATGGTAGCTTTTAACTCTTCTGTAGTACTAATAGTTTTAATCTCACTAATCTCTTTGTTTAAAATATAAACAACAACAATTTTCTCAACATCCATACCTTCTCTGTAAGGTGCCGCAATAGCTTTGTCATCAAGAAGTAAAACAGTATGTTTGAAGTCTTTAAGACCAGGCATGATAAAAAGACTTCTGATTATAGAAGGAGCAGAACTTATATCAGCAACAAACTGAGTGTTGTGTTCTGCTAAGTATGTAGGCTCTTGCGTTACAAAGAAGTCGTTACAAATATGTCCAGACTCTTTTCCTAATGCAAAAATGACTCTATATGTATCTTGATTAAGTGTGTGTGCTTTTTCAAACTGGTCATTTAACTGTAGGTCTGCTAAACTTTTACCAACTACAAGTTTTGGTACAACTGGCGCTTTTGTTTCATCTGAACTACATCCAACAAAGAAAAGAGCTGTAGCTATAAGTAATGTTTTTATCATTTTTTATCCTATTTTTATATATGGTAGTATACTACAAAAGTAGTGTTGATAGTATCATCTCTTTAAGAGTTAGCTAGTAATATTAATAAAACTTAAAGAACTTAAGTGTAGAATTTCAAAATATAATCATAAGGAAAATAATATGGCATGGGCAACAGCAAGACACATACTAGTAGATAGCGAAGATAAATGTAGTGAAATTAAGACAGAAATAGAGAACGGAACTGAGTTTGGAGCTGCTGCAAAAGCAATTTCTAACTGTCCATCATCTGCAGAAGGTGGAGACCTAGGCAAGTTCGGACCAGGGCAAATGGTACCAGAGTTTGACAAGGCTGTTTTCAATGGTGACGTTGGTGTAGTTTATGGACCAATTAAAACACAGTTTGGTTACCACTTACTAGAAGTAACGGGAAGAGGTTAGTCCTCTCTTAAAGAGTTGAGTATTAACTCTTCTAGTTCTTCTAACCTTGCGTTTACAATGCCTACAAACTGAGTTTTATTAAAAGTTTGTTGGCGTTTAGCAAGTTGAGCAGTATGTATAGAGATTAACTCTAGCATCTGCTCTTTATCAACCTTTCCATCAAGAAAATCCAAAACTTCAACAATCCCAATACTTTTCATAGAATGCGGTAAACGCGAGTACTTCATCTCAAGTGTGCACACTTCATCTATAAGACCCATATCAAGCATTTTCTTACTGCGTTTACTAATTCTTTGTCTTAATACGTCGCGCTCTACATCAATGTTAAATATAGGAAGATTTTCTATGATAGGCTTTGGTGGATTTTGCTTAAACCACTCACTTGGAGTTAGCCCTGACGCCTCATAAATAAGCAGAGCTTTTTCTATACGGTAAGAGTCATTTTTATCTATTTTTTGCATGTACTTTTCATCAAGATTTAAAAGTAATTCATATGATTTATGAAGCTCTTTGAGTCTAACTTGGACTCTGTGTTTTACATCTTTATCTATAGCTGGAAGAGAAGATAAACCCTCAACAAGCGACTTCAAATAAAAAGAAGTACCGCCTACAATTACAAGATTTTTAGAATCTTTTTTACATGTTGCAAGAACTTCTTTATATAGAGATATAAAGATGTCAACACTAAAGTACTCATCGGGATTTAAAACATTTATACCAAAATGCTTGATGGCGTTTAAGTCTTTAGATATTGGCTTTGCGGAGACTACGTCTATCTCTTTATAGATACTTAAAGAGTCTATTGAAAGTATATAGGCATCAATTTGTTGAGCGATTTTAATTGCTAAATCACTTTTTCCAGATGCGGTTGGTCCAATAATGGCGAGTTGTTTCATAGGAGAATTATATCATTTTTAAGCAATTTTGGATAAAATGATAACAATTAACTTAAGAGGGTTCAAAACTTGCAAAGAGTCATACAAAAAATGAAAGATTTTAATGAGTTGGTAATGTTTGAACATTCTATCTTTTCTTTGCCATTTATCTTCATTGCTATGATCGTGGCCGCAAATGGTTGGTTTGGTTTTTGGCTGCTTCTTTTGGGCGTTTTAGCGGCACTAAGCGCTAGAAACTTTGCTATGGGCGTAAACCGTTATGCGGATCGTGACATAGACGCTGCAAATATTCGAACAGCTAGTCGTCCAAACGTAGACGGAAGACTCGACGCTTCCTCTATTTTAATTTTTATAGGAGTCAACGCTTTTGTATTTGTCGTGGTAGCATATATGATAAATCCCTTGGCGTTTAAGCTCGCAATTCCTATACTTTTCGTTTTAGGCTCTTACTCTTACTTTAAACGGTTCTCTTCTATGGCACACATTATCTTAGGTATATCTCTTGGTTTAGCACCTATCGCTGGTGTAGTGGCTGTAAGTGCGAGTATACCTCTTTGGTCAGTTCTTCTTAGCCTTGGAGTTATCTTTTGGGTGGCTGGTTTTGATCTTTTGTACTCTCTTCAAGATATAGATTTTGACAAAGAGAAGGGACTTCATTCTATTCCATCTATTTATGGCGCAGAGGCCACACTTTTTATATCTGCTATTTTTCACTCTCTTGCAGTTCTTTTTTGGATTCTTTTTGTGTGGTCAGCAGGACTTGGTTTCTTTGCTTTGCTGGCTGCGTTTGGTAGTGGAGCAGTTTTAGCTTATGAGCAAAAGTTAGTGCGCCGTGATTTCACTCAGATAGATCGCGCTTTTTTTACTGTAAACGGCTACTTGGGCATCGCCTTTTTAGCTCTTATTATCCTAGATAGGAGTTTGGCATGAGTACACCGCGTTTAGTTCCTGCTCCAATACACCTTTACTTTAGTGAAGAGTCAGTAAATAAAGAAGCTTACGAGAGAGAATATCAGCAGTTAAGTGAGGCAGATGAAGACGCTATTAGCCAGTGGTTAAAACTTGCAAAAGCAAAGGGTGACACAAGAGACACTGATCAAGTATTACTACAACTAGTAGTCGAACTTCATAGAAAAATAGACACATTAGAGATGTTTTTAAAAGATGAAGTACCACAAAGAATTTCGCTTGTAAACGAGGGACGAATCGAATCCATAGGGTTTGAGCATTTTAATGTAGAAGAATCACTCTTTGAAGTTGGAAAAGTTTACTATGGTCGTATAGAGATGCCTATTTATCCTAAACGCGACGTAGGCGTTTTTTTCGAGGCCATGAGTGAAACATTAGTAAAATTTTTAAAGATACACGATAGAGATGAAAAAGAGTGGAGTGCTTACATGACAGCAAGAGAAAGAGTTTTAATTAGAGAATCAAGAGAGAAAAAGCTGTGAACATAGAATATTTCAACATAGAGTATATTGTTGTCGCAATGGCTGGGGTCATTTTATACCTTCTCTACTATGTATATACAAAGGACGCGGACTATTCAAAAAGCATTCACTCTGTTGCTTCCGTTGTGGAAGATTTAAATCGTGAGCTTTTTTATCTTAAAAAGAATCTCAATGAGACGAAAGAAAATCTAGAAGTGAATTCACAAAGAATGAATGATGAAAATATTTATGAAGAGATAGAACGTAGCGTTTACGATATGGTTCAACCACTTAAGTCAGCAATTACTCAGCTCCAAGAAAATATTAGCGCAATAGACGTAGAAATAGGAAATCGTATAGCTCTTTTAGAAAGTGGAGTAAAACAAATAAGTATTCCAAACTCAATTCATGGAAATGATGATGAAAAAATTATTTCACTGTTTAAGCAAGGTGTCTCTGAAGAGACTATATCAAAAGAGCTTCATATATCTAAACCCGAAGTTGAGTTTGTCCTCAAAATAAACAAGATAAAGTAGTCTAATGAGTGCAGATAGAAAACTTTTCACCCTAGTCTCGATACTTATCTTTACGGGTGTGATTCTGTCTTACACGCTTGCTCCATACACAACGCTTCTTTTCGAAGTAAATGAGTTTCATTTTGCCATCAGACAGGCTATTTTTGCTTGTTTAGGTATTAGTCTTATATTTATCCTCTCTCAATTAGACCCTGATAAATGGCTTACGCCTATAGGGTTTTTACTTTTTTTTGGATCTTTATTTTTAATGATAGCAATGCCTTTTTTACCGGAGAGTTTAGTTTCCGCCGTTGGTGGTGCAAAACGCTGGATCAAAGTAGCAGGTTTTTCACTTGCCCCTGTTGAGTTTTTTAAAGTTGGATTTGTCTACTTTTTGGCATGGAGTTTTTCTCGTAAGCTTGGTGACCATGATGGAATGGGTCTCACAAATGAGTTTAAGCGTTTTATTCCTTATGGAGTTGTATTCATCGGGGCGATGTTTATTATCGCGTTTTTACAAAAAGATTTAGGACAAGTCGTTGTTTTAGGTTTGACACTTCTTTTTATGCTTATCTTTGCTGGAAGTAGTTTTCGGTTTTTTCTTAGCATTTTAGGAGGTATTTTTATCTCTATACTAATCTTCATCTTTACGGCGGAACATAGAATTTTGCGTATAAAATCTTGGTGGTCCTTAGCTCAAAATAGTGTATTAGAGATATTTCCAGATTATATAGCCGACCAATTAAGAGTGCCCGTAGAAGTTGAGCCTTACCAAATAGGACACTCTTTAAACGCCATTCATAATGGTGGTTTGATAGGCGTAGGTTTAGGAAATGGAACTTTTAAACTTGGATTTCTCTCAGAAGTTCATACAGATTTTGTTTTAGCAGGACTGGCGGAAGAGTTTGGTTTTTTTGGAGTACTTTTTGTTGTGGTTGTTTTTTTATTGATGCTCCAAAGAATTTTCAAAGTGGCAAATAGAACTAGAAATAAAAGTGCTTATCTCTTTAGTATAGGTACAGGATTGAGTCTGTCATTCGCTTTTTTAGTAAACGCTTATGGTATCAGTGGAATTACGCCCATCAAGGGTATAAGTGTTCCTTTCTTATCTTATGGTGGGTCGGCGATGCTAGGAAGCGCTTTTGGAATTGGTATGGTTTTAATGGCTTCTAAAAAAGCAGATATGAGTTGATGGATTTAATATGAAATTATGTATAACGGGTGGCGGAACTGGTGGACATCTCATGATAGCTGAGGCTTTAGTTGAGGCTGCTGTAAAAGATGGGCATGAAGTGATATTTATAGGCTCCACAAAAGGACAAGACAAAAGGTACTTTGGAGAGCATAGTTCTTTTTCTCATGTTTATTTTTTAGAAACTACTGGGGTTGTGAACCAAAAAGGTTTTGGTAAGTTCATAGCGCTTTACAAGATTTTTAAAGCCTTTTTAAAGTCACGCTCTTTACTGAAAAAACATAAGATACAAGCAACTTATAGCGTAGGCGGCTTTTCTGCGGCACCTGCTTCTCTTGCTTGTCTTAGTAAGTTTCTACCTCTTTTTATTCATGAACAAAACGCGGTGAATGGTAGACTAAACGCGATGCTAAAACCATTTGCTTCTAGATTTATTTCCGCATATGATGAAAACTCTCAAATTCAAGGCTATCCTGTAAAAGAGACTTTTTCTATAAATGCTAGAAAACGCGATGAATTAAAAACAATTATATTTTTAGGTGGCTCTCATGGGGCAAAGGCTATCAATGATTTAGCATTGTCCGTTTCAAAGAAACTGAATGAAATGGGCATAAAAATCATTCATCAAGCAGGGGATTTTGATTATGAGAGAGTGAGCAAAGAGTATGAAAAACTTGGAATTGATGCTGAAGTCTACGCATTTACTAAAGAGTTAGATTCTTTAATTACAGAAGCTGACTTTGCAGTGAGTCGCGCAGGAGCGAGTACATTATGGGAACTCACGACTAATGGATGTCCTGCGTTTTATATTCCTTATCCCCATGCAGCAGGTGACCACCAATTTTATAATGCTAAATTTATAGTAGACAATAATATGGGTTGGTGCCATAGAGAAGATGAAAATCTTCAAGATAAGTTTTGGGGAGCGGTTAGTGAACCTCTTGAAGCGAAAAGTGAGAAACTACTCAGCTACTCAAACAAAGACGTAGCGTTTAAAATGATAAAAGATGTCGAGGAAGTTTTAAAATGATACATGAAATAGCAGAGCTCTTAGTTGATTTAATTTTTGACTGGGGATACTTAGGAATATTTTTACTTATGGCGGTTGAGAGTAGTTTTATACCTTTTCCTAGTGAGATTGTGATGATACCTGCTGGATATTTGGCTTCACAAGGAGAAATGAGTTTGACACTTGTTTTACTTAGTGGATTAGCTGGGTCAATGGTAGGAGCATTTATCAACTACTATCTTGCGCTTACTTTAGGAAGAAAGATTTTACTCAAGTACGGGAGATACTTTTTTATCAAAAAAGAATCTCTGTGGAAGATGGAAAGTTATTTTAACAAACATGGGCATATCTCAACTTTTACAGGAAGACTTATACCAGGCATTAGACAGCTTATATCTATACCTGCCGGATTAGCGAGAATGAATCTTCTTGAGTTTTCACTTTTCACGGCTTTGGGTGCTGGTTTATGGGCACTTGTATTAACACTTATAGGGTACTTTATAGGGGAGAATCAAGAGCTGATCAGTATCTACTTAAAGCAGATAACTATGGGAGTGGTAGCACTCTTGGTCGTAATAGGTTTTATCTACTATAAATATAAAAAATAAAGGAAGAAAAAATGGATTATATGTTTGAACTTGGATTTTTAGGAACGAGAGCACCACTTTTTATGGATATGGTTACAGGAATTGTAGCAATTTTACCGTTTTTAGTTTACGGGGCTATACTCCTAGCTAGAAAAAAAGTGTTTGTTTTACATGCTATAGTGCAAAATATTCTTTTTGTAGTTTCAGTTGTTGTCTTTGGATACTTTGAATACGGTGTGCGAATCGCAGGTGGTTTTGACGCTTTTATGAATGATAGCAGTGTTTCATATACTTACGCTCTTGTTGTCTTACTGGTTCATATTGCTATAGCAATCGTAACTATGTTTTATTGGACGATGACGATACTTAAGGGGAACTATCAGTTTTACAAAGGACTTATTCCTGGTAAATTATCGACTGCTCATAAAGTACTGGCTATTAAAAGTTTTATAGGTATAACAGCGACTTCGTTTAGCGGAGTATGGGTTTATATACTAATGTTTGTATTTTAAAAAAAGGAAATTATATGTTAAAAATAGATGACAAGGCACCAGAGTTTTGTTTACCCAATCAAGATGATATAGAGATATGCTTAAGAGATATAAAAGGCAAGTGGATAGTTTTATACTTCTACCCAAGAGATAGTACTCCTGGATGTACAACGGAAGCATGTGAATTTACAGAGGCAGCGCCAGACTTTAGTTCACTTGATGCTATTATCATTGGAGTGAGTGCTGACACTACTAAAAAACATCGTAGCTTTATAGAGAAACAAAACCTAGGTATAACATTGCTTAGTGATGAGTCTACTAACATGATGCAAGAGTATGGCGTTTGGCAAATGAAGAAAAACTATGGAAAAGAATACATGGGAATAGTACGTACTACTTTAATTATAAATCCTGATGGAGTTGTAAAAGCTGTGTTTGAAAACGTTAGAGTGAAAGAGCATGTTGCAAAAGTGAAAGTAGAACTTGAACGAGTTCAAGCTTAGTAAGTAAAAAGTTAAGTTCTCACATAGAGTGAGAACTTA
>CAWUTM010000080.1:0-10638 GCA_963925755.1 uncultured Sulfurimonas sp.
AGAAAAAAAAGCTCAAGTTAAACTTCTTTTAGAGGCTGATGATGAAAAAGAAATTTTATCAATTTTAAAAGATGATAGTTTTTCATCTCAAGACGAGTTTGCTAAAAAATTTAACTTATGAAAATTTCGTATTCAAAAACAGTAGAGAACACTATCAAACTTCCCTAAACTATACTCTTTACTTTTAACAGTTAGAAGAACTTGAAATTTTAGATATATTTCTATAGTGCTGGAGGTAACAACTCAAAGTAAATTGCTCTTTCCAACTCTCTTAAGTGAATATTAAAATCCTTTTTATAGTAGTTGTTAGATAAATGGTTTTTATTATCTTCAGCCGAGATTATTACAAGTGACTTTTCACCTATTGTAACATTTACAACTAGGTCATTATGAACTTTGGTTTTTATCCAATGTCTACCTCTAGCGTTGCTGGCAACTTCTCTTTTATGAAAAGATTTTTTTAAGTTGAAAGTTGTTGAGTCATTGGTTGATGACCCTACAATCTGCCATCCATGATCTCCTGCAGCCTCTTGAACCGCTTCTATGATTTCTTTTATGGTGAAGTGATTTTTAAATTTCGCTTGCACTTTTGCTACTGGAATTGGATCGCTTATATGATTACATCCTGATACTAATAGCGAAGACATAGTTAATAGAGGGAGAAGTAGTATTTTTATAATTAGTTTTTTTTGCATAATTTTCCTTAATTATAGGATTATATCTTTTTTAATCATATTTTTAGATATTTTTTGTAAAAATTTAGCTATAACGAAATATATGTCTTGCTACTCAATATGGAATATTTCCTAATTCTAATGAAATTCCTACTATAATGACATAAGTTTCTCAAGCAAAGGGTATATATGTTAAATTCATTCAAAGTCAATCGTCAAAAATATTATACTGAAATAGCTCAAGAAATTGCATCTTGTTCTTATAGAAATAAAAGGTATAGTTTTAATTTTTCTATTGCAATAGCTTTCGCTGGTGATGAAGTTGATCTTAAGAGTTTTTCTGACCACAAAAGGGAAACCGACAAATTCATAGTTTTAGAAGAGCACATTGCTTGCTTAATCCTTGAAGGAACAGATTCAGATTCTGCGATAAGAGCCACATCAAAATTACACAATAAATTTCAATTAGAAAATTTTAATAAAAAAATATTTATAGCAGTGGTAACCGCGAGTGATTATGCAGACGATAATGCTATGATACACTCTTTATTTAATCTATTAGAATATGCGGTTAAACATAATATGGATAACTTAGTTATTGACAAAGATCAGATACCTGAGAAATAATCACTACTGCTCTAGTATTATGAATCTTACCAGAGTGCTAAAGAAGTAGGTTTAGTTTCTATCCATCGCGTTTAAGTCGTTAAACGCCACAACAACTCTATCTACTAAAGTTTCTTGTCCCGCACGTAACCACTTTCTTGGATCGTAGTACTTTTTGTTTGGCTTATCGTCACCTTCTGGGTTTCCTATTTGAGCTTGTAAGTAGTCAGAATACTTCTCAATATAGTTTTTTGTCCCTATCCAAGTTGCCCACTGCGTATCTGTGTCAATGTTCATTTTTATAACGCCGTAACCGATAGCTTCTTTTATCTCACTTGGCGCGGAACCTGAACCACCGTGAAACACAAAGTTTACGGGTTTTGCATCTGTACCAAATTCTTTTGCTATAAATTCTTGTGAGTTGTCTAATATTTTTGGTGTGAGTTGCACATTTCCTGGTTTGTAAACGCCATGAACATTACCAAATGAAGCGGCAATAGTAAAATGGGAAGAAACTTCACTTAATTCTTTATAAGCAAACGCGACCTCTTCTGGTTGTGTATATAAAAGAGCATTGTCAATGTTTGTGTTATCCACACCATCTTCTTCTCCGCCTGTTACGCCAAGTTCAATTTCTATACTCATTTCAATAGCGCTCATGCGTTTAAGGTATGCTTTACAAGTATGAATATTTTCTTCTAAAGGCTCTTCTGAAAGGTCAAGCATATGTGACGAGAAAAGAGGAGTTCCATTTGCTTTATAATAATTTTCACTCGCAGTTAAAAGCGCGTCTATCCAAGGAAGAAGTTTTTTAGCAGCATGGTCAGTATGAAGTATAACTGCCACTCCATAAGCTTCAGCCATCATGTGTGTATGAATTGCTCCTGACACTGCACCTGCGATTGCAGATTTCTCATTTTCATTTGAGAGCCCTTTACCCGCGTAGTACGATGCCCCACCATTACTAAACTGAATGATAACCGGTGAGTTAACCTTTGCCGCAGCTTCTAAAACAGCGTTAATAGAGTCCGTACTCACTACATTTACAGCAGGTATAGCAAATCCAACCTCTTTAGCATGTGCATATACTTTTTGAACGTCTTCTCCAAAAAGTACCCCTGGTTTTACTATATCTAAAATGCCTTTACTCATATGACTCACCTTAAAATTTTAATTTTGTTATTATATTTAAAAGTTCATTTAAAAGAACTTTATGGTAAACTTGGTGAATTACGCAACATAGAAAAGAGAAAATGATTAGACAAAAAACACAAGCGATAACAACTGATATTGTTCTTATTGATATCATCAATTTTTCACAACTCAATTCAAGCGAACAGTTAGAAATAGTAAATTTTTTAACTAAAAGCTTCAAAAGAATTATAGAAAAAATGTTAGTTAACTCAAATATGATATTGTCAAAATTCATTTTAGGTTTTGTTTCAACTGGTGATGGGTTCTACTGCCTTTTAAACCCTAGACTTAAAGGTTTTGGGACTATACTAGGTCTTAGCTTTAATCACTTTTCTGAACATATTTCTAAACGCTATCCTTACTTTGAAGGCATTAGAATAGCCGTTCATACAGGTGAGGTAAATGAGTTTACGGATATTTTAGGAAGTAAAAACTTTATTGGTGATGGGCTTAATGATTGTGCGAGATACTTAGAAATTAAAAACTTTACTATCTCTACGGTAATGGTTTCAGACTACGCTTTTGAGAGTTTAAAAAAATTTTTAGATATGCATAAAGACTTTAATAGACTTCTACTTAGTCGAGAGTTTAAACATGCGAGCATGCAAACATTTAAAGATAAACATGGAGATGAGAAAAAAGGTTGTTTGGTCTGGTTAAGACAATCTGGAATAATTAATCCACCAGATATAAACTTTAACTCAATCATATAAAATTAAAGCTAGGAATAAGAAGACACAATGAGACTTACTATAGATGAATACTCACATAAATTTAAAATGTCTAAAGAGATGGTAATTTCTAAGATAGCTACAAAAAAGATAGTGCATACCATAGAGAATGACATAACTTATATCTTGATGGATACACCCTTAGTAAAAACACCTAAACTACCTGTTTCTATAAAACAAAAAACCACTGTTGCTATGGTAATCTCTCTTTATCAAAAAGAAAATCAGCAGCTCAAAGAGAAAATACTACAACTAGAAGGGAAGATAGATAAACTCATTGATGATAAAGAGCAGATGCTTCGTGATGAAATGAGTAAAATTGAAAATCTTTATAACTCAAAAGATGCACAACTTAAAAGCATCGTTGAGATAATTAATGCAAAGTTCAAACAAGAACAATCTGCAACTGTCCACGAAGTTCAGACAATTGAACAACAAAAACCACAAGAAGAGATAATAGAACTCAAGTACTATCTTAAAAGTCTAGACCTAAAATCCGACAAAAGAAAGCAAATCAAAAGCAGATTTCTAGCATCTTATGGAAAAGATGTTCGTGTTATTAAACAAAATGGAAAACTTTATCTTGATTTTTCTAAATACGACTATAGTGATTTATTAGAATAGTTATGAGTGAAATGCAAGAGTTGACATTAAAGACTAGTAATATTCAAGATGCGCTCCAGGCATATGCTGATAAATACGATTCCGATATTTCATCTTGCGATTTCACCCTCAACGGTGTCAGTACTTATGTACGTAATAGTGCTAATAGAGACTTTAGCATAGCTAGAAAAGAACAACTCCAAACTTATCTTGACAAAGATAAAATCACCAATGAACATATTGAATTTCACCAAGTCTATACTATAACTATACATAAACACGAACCATCCTCTTTAGTTCTTCAGTATATAGTAAAGTTTGATGATTACTCTTCCCATCCAATCATACTTTTAGGGTCTAGTTCAAAAATACCATTTAAAACACTGCCACAAAATGAGACTCTTAAGCTTCTCTATAAAGAACTAAACAAGATCAAAGCTTTACATAAGATCATTATAAATATCTTTGATGAGACTATGAAAGTAAAACTCCGGGCCTTTGTTAAATATCTTTATGCTGGTAAGTTTACTAAAAAGATTAAACTTCCTCTTTTCGATGGGATTAAGCCCGAGATAACAAAAAACTCAAGACTTATTTACTGGTACAAAGAAAAGATTAGTGATAGTCAAATTATAGAAGTAGAGGCGGATGAAAAGCTCATAGAATTCATTAAACCTGTTTTTGGTAAAAATGGTCTTAACGCTTTTGGCGAGATTATCAGTACAGACGCTTCAAATAATCGTTCAGATTTAGAAATAGAAATAGATGATAAAAGTATTAAAACTATAGAAGATAAAGATAAGAAATCCTATAGAAGCATCACAAAAGGGTTTGTGCATATTAAAAATAATACTCTCTTTGTTGACAACAGTATTCGAGTAGAAAAGCTCTCAAGAAACAATATATCTCTTGCGTCAGAAGAAAGAAATAATATAGAAGTTCAAATAGCGCAGTTTGATACAAATACAGATAGCATTGGAGAGGGCGTTGAACTTATTTCAGAGTCCATACATGTTACAGGTCATGTTGGTGCGAACTCTCTTCTTGAAACGGCTTCACTTAAGATAGATGGAGCAACTCACCAAGACTCTTCACAGTTAGCTAAAAATGCTTTTATAAATAGGCACAAAGGTACACTGCGTTGCAATAAAGCCAAAATCAACCTATTAGAGGGTGGTCAAGTCCATGCAACGCATGTTGACATAGAGACTTGTCTAGGAGGCTCAATTTATGCGGAGGATGTTGTCATTGGCCATGTCAAAAGTAATCTGAAAATTTATGCTTCAAATTCTATAACTATTGGACTTGTGAGTGGAGAAGATAATCTTTTTAAAATAAGCTACAAAGATATTCCTATATTAGAATCAAGACTAAAGTATTTAAAAAGTGATATAGGTGACTTAAAATATGAACTTACAGAAGCAAAAAGACATCATACTAAAAGAGTTCCCGCTATACAAGAAGAGATCAAAATTCTTCAAGAGCAACAAGACTCTATAATTTACTCCTATAAAAATGCCACTATCAGCGTTGCAAATGCATTTACTGGCTTAAACACTATAGTCTTTACTATAGATGCTGATAATGAAATAGTTTTTAAGACACAAGAAAAAAGCTACGAGAGTTTTAAACTTAAGATAGATGAAGAGCATGAATCTATAACCCTTGAACCTGTTGGCCTTCGCATCTCTCTTACATAAACAATCCCATTAATATTTAAAACCATCAAAAACTTCCTTTTTTACTAATACATTTATATAATATCTAAACATTATATTTATTTTAGTATATTTTTACACGGAATACCGTGTATAATATGATAAATATAAATACTTATATATTATAATAGATATATTTTACTTACTTAATACACTATTTCATACATATTAGTATATAAACAAATGTAATAAATGTGTATTTAAGTATTTAATCCGTATAATCTTTCTTATGCAAATTAATGACCTATTTAACATCCTTCACAACTCTTTAGAGTCTCAAAATAATGGCAAGAAAATATCTCTTAAAGATATGTCCCAACGTTTTGGTCTCTCAATGCGCACATATCAGGACTGGAAGCTTGGACGTGCTAAACCACAAGCTGCCGCTACTGTGATGCAAATGTTAGGAATGTTAGATGATTCAGAGATTATTAGAACTGTTCGAAAAATTAATTCACTAGAGGAATAAGCTAATGAGTGCACTTACTAAAAATGAAAGAGATGGTCTTGATGAAGTGTTTTCATCTATACATTCACATGCGAATAAATATCAAAAAATAAAGGATATTTCTGCTTTGATTATAAATCATAAGACAGGTCTAGAATTAAAAAACCTCTTTAAAGTGGCTACTTATGGACTAAAAGAGAACAAAATTTCAACTTTTCTTATAAAATACACTAAAAAGAAGAAATTCTTAAGCAAATAAAGTATAAAGTACTTCTAGCTGAATTCTTCACATTTTTGATGGAAATTCGGAAATATTTTAAATCTAAGGGTAAATTTATGAATAAAGCACAATTCGTTGAATTAGTACAAGCAAGTGGTAGTTACAAGACTAAAGTAGAAGCAGAAGCTGCAATTAAAGCGTTTACAGAAGCAGTTACAACTGCTCTAGTTAAAAAAGAAGATGTTTCTTTAGTAGGTTTTGGTAGTTTTAACGCTGCACTTCAAAAAGGTAAAAGTGGTAAAGTACCAGGTACTGATAAGACTTATACTACTCAAGATAAAATGGTTCCTAAGTTTAAAGCTGGCAAAGGTCTTAAAGACCGTGTTGCAGCTGGTAAATAATAACTAAAGTATTGTCACCCTCACAGGTGACAATATTTTATCTTCAATGAAACTTTCTTTGCTTAACTCACTTTTCAAAAAAAAGTCTATACTTTTACAAACTCCCGATTCAATACTTATTAAAAAATTAAAAGAACTTTCTCTAAAAAACAATTTTCTGCTCTTTGAAAATACAAATATTTATCATGATTCAGATGTTTATCCTACAAAACTTATATTAATAAATACAGCTGGCGTTTATATCTTTGAAAATAAAGAGTGGACCTATAAAGAACTAAAAAATTCCGCAGCACAGAAAGCATATCACCAAGAATCTTCTAGAAAGACCCTCTCTTTTGATAATGCGCAAGAAATGCTCAAAAGAAAGCTCCGCTCCATTAGGGGCGTAAAAATAGAGATATTTAACTATCTCATAATGGAGTATTTAAGTACAGATGAATACTCTCATCTTAATGCTTCCCTTCAAGACTTACTTCCTAATCAAAAGATTATCTTTAGCGATTCAAATGACAATGAAATACTGCAAAAACTTTCAAGTGCCACAAGTAGCCCAGTTAGTGACAATGATGTAAATATCGTTGCAAGTAGTATCTTTGTTCAGTACTCTTTTCTCAAAGACGATTTAACAAGTACACTCTGTACTCCAAAACAAATTTCATTTCTAGATAAAAAATTACTAAATATTACACATCTTCAAGGTTTACCTAGAAGTGGGAAAAGTACTCTTTTACTATTAAAATCAATCTTCTCAATAATAGAAAAAGAAGCTCACAATATTTTAATTATCAAACCAACAATTTTAAGTGCGGATATATTAAAGAAAAGACTACTAAGTATTTTAGAACACTCTGTCGTAAGTATAGATTTAACCTCAATTACCATCATTTCACAGAGTCAATTTAAAGAAATGAATACAAAAAAGATTCATACTTTTGAAATAGTCATCTGTGACGATGCTCATTTACTTGAAAAAAAGTTTATCTCTATACTCAAAGAAAAGTGCAAAAAGTCTAAACTTCTTTTAGTAAACGATGAAAACACCGAAGAAGAGATTCCCCTTCAAACATTTAAAAAACAAGAGAACAGAGTTGCCTTTATAAAATCAACTCCTTTGAAAAAATCTATTTCTCTAGTCGAAAGATTACTCAAGCAAAATGAAGAAAAGATACTCATAATATCCAATGAAACAAATAGAGAGAAACTTCTTTCAGCACTACAAACTATGCAAGTAGATGTAAGCATACTCAAAGCTCAAACTAACCTCATGAATCAAAAATTTACAAATGTATTGCTCAGTAACGCTAAAGATATAAATTCTTTATCCCCACATCACATAATTATCATGGATTTATATTCTGCAAGTGTAAATGAGATAGAATATGCGTTAAATTTAGCACACAAAAGTGTAACTGTTGTATATGAAAAAAATTCTAAAGAGATTAAAGATTTAAGGAATAACTATGAAAATAATTAAAACTGATGAAGAGTGGAAAAAGCAACTAAGTCCTGAAGCGTTTAATGTATGTCGTCAGCATGGAACAGAAGCACCTTTCTCCGGTATGTATAACGATAACAAAGAAGATGGCATATATCACTGTATCTGCTGTGATGCGCCACTATTTGAAGCGTCAACAAAGTTTGATTCAGGGACGGGCTGGCCAAGTTACTATGAGTCTATTGAAGATGCTATAACAGAGATAAAAGATGTTACACATGGCATGGTAAGAGTTGAAGTAACATGTTCTTCATGTGACGCGCACCTTGGGCATATCTTTCCTGATGGACCAGAACCAACAGGTCTTAGATACTGCATCAACTCTGTCTGTTTAGAATTTAAGGAAGCATAATGAAAAAAATATATTTTATCTTACTACTAACGCTATCAACTACTCTTTTTGCGGCGAACCCTCATATAGTTTTAGAAACCACTCAAGGGAACATTGAGCTAGAACTCTACCCCGAAGTTGCTCCTTTAACAGTTGAAAATTTCATGACACATATAAAAAATGGCTACTATAATGGAATCGCTTTTCATAGAATAATAAAAGATTTCATGGTTCAAGGTGGTGACCCGACTGAAAGTGGTCGTGGTGGTGAGAGTATCTGGGGAAAAGCTTTTAAAGATGAGTTTACAAATCTTGTTTTTGATAAACCTGGCATCTTAGCAATGGCCAACGCTGGAAGAAATACTAATGGCAGTCAATTTTTCATCACAACAATTCCTACTCCTTGGCTCAATGGTAGACATACCATTTTTGGGAAAATCACACCCTCTAGTATGTCAATATTAATGAGACTTAACAATACACAAACAGGCTATGCAGATAAACCCCTCAAACGCCAAGAAATCATAAAAGCATATATTAAAGGTGAGGGAAACTAGATGGAAATCCAAACTATGAAGAAACTAGAAAAAGAAGCTTTGAAAAAAAGTAGAACAGACTTTACTCGTTTAGGTTTTGCTCTATTTTTCATGATAGGAGTTCTTGCTTTTAGTTTTTTAAGTAATGGTGGTATTCCAAACAATATGTTCTTAGCAGTGGCAGCCTTAGTTGGCGCGTATATGGCAATGAACATAGGTGCAAATGATGTAGCGAACAATGTTGGACCAGCTGTTGGTTCTAAGGCAATGACGATGACTATGGCAATAGTTATCGCTGTTATTTTTGAAGCGGCTGGTGCGCTCATTGCGGGTGGTGAAGTTGTAAAAACTATTAAAAAAGGTATTATTGACATTTCCGCGTTCGGTGGAAATTCCGATCCTTTTATTTGGGCAATGATGGCGGCTCTTCTTGCAGCCGCTATATGGCTTAACTTTGCGACTATGATGCGAGCTCCCGTTTCTACTACACACTCAATTGTTGGTGGAGTTATGGGTGCGGGAATCGCTGCGGCTGGTTTTAGTATAGTTTCATGGACAACTATGGCAAAGATTGCGGCATCCTGGGTTATTTCACCTCTTCTTGGTGGTCTCATTGCTGCAGGATTCTTATTTTCCATCAAAAAATCCATAGTTTTTAAAGAAGATAAAGTCAAAGCTGCAAAAACTTATGTTCCTATTTTTGTTGCCATCATGTCATGGGCATTTATAACATACTTGACACTCAAGGGACTCAAAAAAATATGGCCTCAGATTGTTGAGATGTTAAATTTTATTCCTTTAGTATCAATAGAGATGACAAAAGAACCATCACTATTAATGGCACTCACTTTAGGGTTTGTTGTGGCGACAACTGTCTATTTCTTCGTAAAAGGGAGACTTAATTCAGATAAAAAAGAGTTAGGAAACTCAAGAGAATCAGTAAATACACTCTTTACTATTCCTCTTATTTTTGCAGCGGCGCTTCTTAGTTTTGCTCATGGCGCAAACGATGTTGCAAATGCAATCGGGCCATTAGCCGCTATAAACGATGCGATTGTGAATGGTGGAATTTCATCAAAAGCTAGTATCCCTCTGTGGGTAATGGGTGTTGGAGCTCTTGGTATTGCTATAGGTCTGGCACTTTATGGTCCAGCTCTTATACGAACGGTTGGAAGTGAGATTACGGAGCTTGATCAGATAAGAGCGTTTTCTATTGCAATGGCGGCTTCTATCACTGTTATCATCGCGTCTCAGCTTGGACTTCCAGTAAGTTCTACGCATATTGCCATCGGTGGCGTTTTTGGTGTTGGTTTTCTAAGAGAGTACCTACATTTAAATGACACAACAACGATAGAGGAAGATCAAGAAACAATCAAAGACGAGAAATCAACACTTAACGCATACAAGGCTGAGCTTAAAAAACTAGAAGCAAAAAGTGATAAAGACGCAGTAGAATATGAAAGAGTTGTACAGCTGTATAAATTTATTTCTGATGAAGAAAAACTCATAAAAACAACAAAGAAACATATGAAACAAGCTAAAAAAGTTCAGTATGTCAAACGCGACGCTATAAAGAAAATAATTGCAGCTTGGATTATAACTGTTCCTGCAGCAGCTACACTATCAGCGATACTCTTTTATATGATTAGAGGGATAATGGTTTAAGCCTAAACCATGTCCA
>CAWUTM010000081.1:0-3660 GCA_963925755.1 uncultured Sulfurimonas sp.
ACATAATCACCATTTTTCGTTGCTTCTTGTATATCTTGGATTATAGTTTTTGACTCATTAACATAGTCGTCAAATAATTCATTAAAAGTTTCTTGGTCGAGTCCTATCTCATTTGCCGCTGATACTTTAGAATAAGTACTCTGGGGAGTGACTTCTGAAGTCAGCTCTGGTTCTGATACTTCCACCGGATCACTATAAAGATCATCATCATCTTTAAAATCGATAGTGAATTCATCATCTTCTTCTATTGTAGGTTCTGGTATAGACTCAATTACAGGTTCTGGAGCTATTTGTGCTACTTCGATTGGTTTTTCAACAGGAATTGTTTCTCCAGCTAACTTAGCAATTATATTGTAGAAACTTGCAAGGTTCTTTTCTATTACTAAAGCATCATCCGATGAATTAATAATAACTAGCGCTTCAAGTGCGTCTTCTATTCTTAAGTTTGCCGCAACACCTTTTAGTTTGTGAGATAAAATTCTTAAGTTATCGTAGTTACTTTCGTTTAATGACGCATATAAAGCATCTTTAAATTCTTTTGCTTGATCAATAAAATCACCAATAAATTCTTCAATAAGCTCAAGAGGAAGACCTAACTCATCTGCAGCGATTGATGGGTCAAATACATAACTATTACTCAAAGTTTCTTCTGTTGTTGTGGTTTCGCTGTCTTGTACGCTTAAGTCATCTTCAATATCTAGACTGAAATCTCCCATGTCTATACTTTCTTCAATGATCTCTGGGGCAACTTCTATACTCTCTTCAAGCTTAAGAGGTGTGTCATCAGTTTGTATGTCTAGATCTATTTCAAGAGGTGTTTCATATGGGTCATGAGTAACAAAATTGGACTCTTCAATCTCTGGTTCACCATAACGAACTGGAGCAGGTACTAAAGAATCAAATGTATCTATAGAATGTGTTTCATTCGAAGGCACCGATTTATTAGCAATATCTTTAGAAATTTCTTGTGTATCGCTATGGCTTAATTCTCTTAATTTGTTTAAATGAATAATATAAGCTTTTGAAGAAGGACTATCTACAAGAAAGGCTCTATTTATTGTTATAGTGGCTCTATAGTTTTTATTGTTAATATTAATAATAACTTTTGATTCTTCGCTTGAGTCCGCACAGGTAATAAAGTCAATCCAATGAACATGTTTGAAATTATGAATATAGCCTGGAGTTTTTACAAATAGATCAGCAAAGTCTGAAGCTTCTCTTTTTAATTCTTCTAAATCTTTGAGTCCTAAGCTTTTTAAATCTGACTCATCAATACCTAGAAATTCTTTTTTATAATTATAAATTAGCATATATCTCTTCCCTTACGCTTCAGACTGCAATATTTTGCTATATGTCTCTTTGTTTTCATCAATATCTTTTCTTGATGCAATTTTTCTTACGGCCATATATCCAGTAATGTTTCCCTCTTCATCTAGAGAAGGAAGTATTTCAGTGTCTACCCAGTAGTATTGACCATCTTTTCTTAGATTTTTGACAAGACCATTCCATGCCTGACCATCTTGGATAGTTTCCCACATTTTAGAAAATACCAACTCGGGCATATCAGGGTGTCTTACAATATTATGAGATTGTCCAACAAGCTCATCAATGGGATACCCAGATATAGAACTAAATGCCTTGTTCGCATAGAGAATGACACCCTTTAAGTCGGTTTGACTAATAATAATCTCATCATCAAAAAAATATTCTTGATCAATTGGCGTTACTTTGTTCATTTAAAACCTTTATATAGTCGTAAAAACTAGAATCGGTAAAAATATATCATAATTGAATAAAAAGAAAACTTACGTATAATATTTTTTTATGATATTTGCGTCTTTTGTATTTAAAACTGTACTTATTTCCCCAGCTGATACATTTTTTAATTCTTCAAATGTTCCAAAATGTTTGAGTAGTTTTACAATTTTAGCCTGTGAAATTCCATGTAAACTTAAAAGCTGACTCTCTTTATCGAGTTTTAGTTTGGTTTTCTTATGGAAAGTAATAGCGCTTCTATGGGCTTCATCTCGAAGGTTCTGTAGCCATTGAAGTCTTTTATCGGAATTTTTGAGTCTAAACACTTCATCTTTTGTATAGACAATGTCATTTGCTTTACCTTTGGCTCTATGCGTTTTAGCATCTATTTTTTCTTTAGATATGGCGAGTACATCTAAAAAAATTCCATTGGAGTTAAGGATTTCAAGCGCAAGTTTGAGGAGTGTGGCTCCACCATCTAAAAGCCATAGGTCAGGTGGTGACTCTTTAGAAAATCCTGCCACTCTTCGACTTAGTACTTCTCTCATCTGCCCATACTCATCCCTAGCTTCTAAATGGTATGTTCGGTAAGATTTTTTATCAAAAGATGAGTCATCATAAACTATCATAGCCCCAACAATCGCTTGACCCGATATATGAGAATTATCAAAAACTTCAACTCGGTAAGGCGTCTTTTGAAGTTTACAAAGCTCTTGTATATCTTCTTGAATTTTATGTGAAGTAACATTTTTATCTTTTTTTAGCAGTTCATTAGCATTAAGTACGGTGAGTTCTATGAGGTCCTTGCGTTTCCCTTTTATAGGCATTGATATAGAAGCCTTCTTTGAAAATATTTTACTTAAGTGAGTTTGGAGTAAGTCTATAGAATCAATCTCTTGCGCTATAAGAATAGGTGCTATAATTGGAGGCTTTTCATCCTTGTAAAAATTAAGAATCGTTCTAAAGTAAAGTTCCTGCGTTGTAAAACTATCATCAACATGTATAAAGTTATGCGAAGAAGATATGATTTTTCCATTACGCATAAAGACTCGTATGACAACAGCCCTTTTTTCAGTGTTTTTGACAACGAAAATATCATAATTTTCATTACTTGCAAAATCAATCTCACTTTTGATTTGCGAACGGGAAATTCTCTCTATTCTATCTCTAATTTCACCTGCTTCCTCAAAACGCATCTCTTGCGCGTAAAATTCCATTTTCTCTTGAAGTTCACTGACAAGTAGTTTTTTATTTTCAATGAGTGATATCGCCTTATTCACTTCTTGAGAGTATCTTTCTTCTGAAATAGGGAGTTCACAAGGACCTAGGCATTTTTCTATCTGATAGTATAAACAGAGTTTCTTTGACTTTAAACAGCTCTTCTTTTGCACTAGTTTACAAGTTTCATATAAAGAATCTAATATGTCTCTAGCGGCTACAGAGTAGGGACCATAGTAAGTAATCTCTTTTGAACTCAAAATTTTTCTTGTGATATCAAAACGCGGGTACTTTTGTGAATAATCAATGTATATATATGGATAGGTTTTATCATCGCGAAGTAAAATATTGTATTTTGGATTAAGCTGTTTAATAAGAGAATTCTCTAGTATAAGCGCGTCATGTTCGGAATTTACAACGATGTAGTTTAAAGAAACGGTTTGCTCCAACATGCGCATGATGCGTAAAGAGAGTTTAGAGTTGGGTCTAAAAGGGGCAAATTGCCAATAACTTTTGACACGGTTAGCTAAATTTTTTGCCTTACCAATATAAAGTATGTGTCCATTGCTGTCAAAGTATTGATAAATTCCAGCAGATGAAGGAAGTTGTTTGATTGTTTCTTCAAGTATCATTGGTCTCTTGTCTCTTTATGTATAGTTTAAAAACATTTTAATCCTATTTACTATA
>CAWUTM010000082.1:0-12826 GCA_963925755.1 uncultured Sulfurimonas sp.
TTGCTTTTATAGGCATCTTTCTTCTCTCCTTCCATAATATTTTCAAAAACTTATAATCTCATTTAGTAATTCTATATATTTAAATTTACTTTTTGTGTCTAAAGAGTATACTTAGCAAAATTAGATTTTCTTGGAGGTTTAGCGAATATGACTGCTGAAGAGATTGTAGAAGAACCCCACAACATTGTAAGACACCCTGATATGCCAAGAGCCGCGTTCAAGCCTCTTTACCAAGCCTAGAAGCTAAGCACTTTGATGAAAACAACTGGAAAAGTCCTTTTCTTTAACTCGAATGAGGGCAGTGGAATTATTATAACCGAACAAAAGACTAAACATAACTTTAGCGTACAGTTTTGGGATGATTTTGATGTTATGCCAGTAACAGGATTGGAAGTTGCTTTTGATGAGCTGGATGGAAATATTGAAAATATTGTTTCAAAAGAAACATTTGAATCTGAGATACAAGAAGAAGCACAAGAAGAAATAACTGCCGTAGAAGAAGAAGAGCTGAGCGAAGTTCAAATAAATGAACCTTTACTTGAAAGTAAATCTTTAGCAGAAGAAACGACTATGGAAGTAGAATCCATTCCAAATCTTGATGATGTTGTTAGTCCTAATGAAATCAGTGCGGCCCATTTTGAATCAGAGATTGAGAATAGCGAGGCAGACGTAGAAGCCAAACTTGAAAAAGAGTGACAGGAAGACTTGATTACCTTGACCAAAAATAAGGATGTTAAGCGGTGATCTAAAAGAGATGGCAAAAGTGTATGATGATTATGTTATAAAAACTAAGAATCCTCCTCTTGCATACCAAGAAGTGTTTTTATCAGAGCAAGAAGAGTATCAAAAGATCAAACAGGGCGCTGGTAATGTTATTGAAAAAATCAATCAGCTAAAAGCAAATGAGAAAAAGCTTGGCGGTGTACGAAGTATAAGAAAAAAAGAGCTTGAAGAGAGCATTAAAACACCGCAATTTAAGCTACTTAAAGAAGAACTTAAGTCTCTTAACGGTGCTTATGTGGATGTTGTGCATATGATGGCGGAACTTGATGAAAGGTATAAAAAAGACATGGCTCTCCTTCAAGAATTTGAAGCAGAGTATAGAGAAGACTTTTATGTGATTTTTGATAGTGAATCACAAAAACATCATGCTAATTTAGTTGATATATTAAATGCGCAGGCCTTTTTCTTTGATTCCCAACAGTGGAGTGCCGCAAAAAAATCGAACCTTGTTCAGACTCACTTCAAACAAAGACATATTTAAAGTATTATTTGAGCACACAAGATGAATCAAAAGCGACAGGAGAGACTATAAAGTTGTTTGAACTTTACAAGTACTTTCAATCGGCTCAAAAAGACTATACAATGGTAGTATCAGCAAGCCCTCAAGAAGCAATGGAATATGAATCTGAGATAAATCATATGAGTGGTTCTTATAATGTAAAGTCGTTTGTTGATGAAATCAAAGCTATAAAGTGGGCAAGAAAAAATAGTGTGACCCTTCTAGTTGTTGAGGATGAACTTCAAAAAGTAAGTGCGGAGAAGTTCTTAAGTATTTATGCCAAAAATATTATGTCAAACCCTAAGGTTATCCTTATTGGTAATAAACCTGGAAGCAGCGCAATTTCAATAACGAAGCTTCTGCCTAGAGGTTCATCCGCTAAGAGTGTTTCAAAAGCGGTCGATTCACTGCTCGCAAAAAAAGAAGAAGATTAATAGGGCTACATAAAACTTTTCGTGCCTCGGTTATCATACATGTCTTTATATCTAAATGTAATGAGATTCTGCATAATGGCGAAGAGAATCATAAAGTTCAAAAAACTACTGCCCCCATAACTAAACATGGGTAAAGGAACTCCTACAACAGGAGCATAGCCTATAGTCATTGATATGTTGACTCCCATATAGATAAAAATCATAAAAGAGATAGAAATGGTAACGACTTTAATAAAATAGTCCTTGTTAAATATGCTAAGACTCAGTAGATGAAGTATGAGAACGGCATAAAGAGTGATAAGTGCCAACGCCCCCAAAAAACCGCTTCTTTCTACTAAAAACGCAAAGATAAAGTCACTTGTCGCGATAGGTAAAAATCGCATTTGTGTTTGTGTGGCATTCTCTTTGTCTTGCCCATTCCAGCCACCTGAACCAATGGCAATGATAGACTGCTCAACATGATAAGATGGTTTTTCACTCAAAAAGTCTACAATACGAACTTTTTGATAGTCATGAAGAATATATTTATATGAGACTGGAGCTAAGATAAGACCAAATATAGCAATAGTAGCAACAATTTTCCAATGTATACCAATGAAAAAAAGTACGCCATATCCTATGAGGAGGAGTACTAACGCCGTTCCAAGGTCAGGTTCTTTTGCTATAAGAATAAATGGAAGCAAGATGTAAAAACTGAGTTTTAGAAACTCTTTTATTCTATACCCATGTATAGGAGGTGGGTTTTTGTGTATAAGGTAAGCAAGCATAAGAATAAGAGCGGGTTTAACAAACTCTGATGGCTGAATTGTCGCGTTTACAAATGGAATATCTATCCATCTTTGCGCACCGAGTCTTGCATGTCCAAAAAATTCAACGGCTAAAAGAAGTAAAATATTTCCCCAATAAATAATGGGAATAAGCCAGCTCATTCTTCTAATAGGCATAAAAAATACAATAAGAAAGACTAAAAGTGCGATACCAACATAAGCCGTTTGCTTTTGAGCAAGGGCCGGAACCACTTCTCCTATAAGCCAATGAGAAGTTATTACCAAAGGAATGATGAGAATGATAGAAAGAAAGTCAAATTGTGATAAAATAGCCTTATCAAGTCTCCACAAGTTTGTAACTCCAAAAATAAAATTGTATGATTGTAACATAAAGGTTAATAAATGTTAGAAATAAAAGAATATATATGTGAAAATGCTGAGCGTTTAGATACGTTTCTATCCACTCAAATCGCTCAAACGAGGTCTCAAGTAGCAGCCCTCATTAAAAGCGGCAATGTTTTTGTTGATGAAAAGAAAGTTTCACGCCCTGGCGTAAAACTAAAAGCAAATCAAAAAGTAAAAGTAGAGTTTCCAGAAGCGAAAATAGAGAAAGCCAAAGCAGTTGACTTTGACGTTGAAGTCCTTTATGAAGATGATGACATTTTAGTTATTAATAAACCAAGTGGCGTAACAGTGCATCCAGCACCCAGCGTTAAAGACGCAACGCTTGTCGATTGGTTAAAACATAAGGGCATTAGACTCTCAACTATAAGCGGAGAAGAACGCAATGGTATAGTCCACCGTCTTGATAAAGGGACAAGTGGAACTATGGTTGTTGCAAAAAACAACGAAGCGCATGAGTTTTTATCAGCGCAACTCAAAGATAAAAGTATGGGAAGATACTACATCGCAGTAGCTACCCCACCTTTGAAAGACGATATTACCGTGATTGAAGGAAATATCGGAAGAAGTTCAAAGAACCGTTTAAAAATGTCATGTGGATTAGAACATTCTAAGTATGCAAAGACTATGTTTAAGCAGTTGGCTTTAAGTACGGATGAAAAAAATCAACTTATCGCATGTAAACTATTTACAGGAAGAACACATCAAATTCGCGTTCACTTAGAAACAATAAATCGTCATATTTTAGGTGATCATATATATGGTGTAAGCCCACACCAGGACAAGTCGGAACGAATTTTGCTACATGCTTATATGATTTATTTCATTCATCCAAAGACTGGGGAAAAGATGTTTTTCAAAGCAGAACTTGATGAAATTATGAAAACAAGTATAGATAAAAAATTTAACCCGGAGAGTCTAAATGAAGTTATGGACACAAAGTATATTATGGACAGTTTCGTTACTAATCCTTAGCGGATGTGATGGAATAACCCCAACTCCAAAAGAAAATGTCGTTATTGATAATACTTTACCCACTATAGTACTGACTAGAAATGGTGTAATTGTAGGTATGAATACTATTGCTTTTGAATATGAAAGTATTAAAGACCAAAGAGTATCTGGCGTGTATGTTTATAAAAAAAGTCCATCAAAAGATGTGGCGAATGATTTTAAATATCTGAGTACAATAGAAAACCGCTTTAAAACTCATTACATAGACAGCGATGTTCAACCAGATACAAAATATAGTTATATGTTTAAAACATTCACTTCAGAGTCAGAGTCTAATCCAAGTCAGATTACCGTTGTAAATACTTTGCCTGTATTGGAGTCTGTTTCTTGGATTCATAGCATAACGGGACTTCCTAGAACAGCTAAAATTATTTGGCGACCTCACTCAAATAAAAAAGTCAATTCTTATGTAGTTGAGAGAAAAACTCTTGAAGATAAAGAATGGATAAAACATTCTATAGTCTATAATCGTTTAAACGCAGAGTATATAGACGAAGACTTAGAAGATAACTATGTTTACATGTACCGTGTTAAAGTTGTGACGTATGATGGAGTTGTATCTACGCCAAGTCAATTTGTAAAAGTTGTAACCAAACCACTTCCTAAAAGTATTGAGAATATTACAACAACAAAAAACCTACCAAGAGAAATCAAAGTATCATGGTCCGCCTCATCACAAGAAGATTTTCATATGTATAATCTTTATAGATCTGGGGATAGTAATGGAAATTATGATCTTATAGGGACACTTTATAATAATAGCTTTGCAGATAAGATAGACAAAGATGGGAAAGTATATTTTTATAGAGTGAGCGTTGTTGATAAAGATGGCTTAGAAAGTATTTCAGAAAAGAACTCTATACAGGGAATGACACTTCCTAAACCACAAGCGCCTTCAGTATTAAGCGCTGAACTTGTTGGTTCGACAATTGAAGTTAAATGGCAAAAAACAGAGGATAGAATTGTTGGATTTATAGTTCAAAGAAAGCATAGAAAAGGTTTCTTTGATACAAAAAAAGAAAACTATAAAATCAATACAAATAGTTTTACAGATACTAACATAGTAGCAGATAGCACATACTCCTATGTGGTTTATAGTGTTGACAAGTTTGGCATACAATCAGAGCCAAGCATTGAAGTGCAAGTTGTGACACCAGAGTCTATGAAAATACAAGATCTGACAAAACAAAAAGTCAAAGAAGAAGCAGTAGTCGTAGCGCCAAAAGAAGAGTTGCAAGAAAGAGGCATAGCCGCTGACGATTTAGATTTGAGTGGACTTTAATGCCTCATTTACATATAGAGAAATTCAATGAAATAACATACCCTTCTTCTCATAACGAGGTACAATTTAACTTTTGTGCTTCAAACGCGAATAACAAAGATGAGAAGCTTATTTCCGTAACCGTAGAGAATGAAGATTTTTTTCTTTTAGTGAAGTATGATGAGAATAGAAATCTACTTAAAACAGATAAGCTTACTCGACCCGCTTCCATATATAATGTTCATCGCGCGCTTACCGCTTATGCGGACAAAGCATCCTTAAACATTCTTGCTTCTAATGTTTTAAGCGGAAAAAAGAATGAGCACCTAGAAGAAGTGACAGCTCTTAAAAAGATAGAGTATTTTGCAAACGAATTTCCAACGGATAAAGAAGTAAGAGTTGAGGTTGGATTTGGTTCGGGACGTCACCTACTGCATCAAGCAGCAGCTAATCCTGATATACTTTTTATAGGTTTAGAAATTCACCGTCCATCCATAGAACAAGTTTTAAAACAAGTGGCAATTCAAAAGCTTGATAACCTTCTTGTGCTTGACTATGACGCAAGACTATTTATGGAACTGATTCCATCAAATATCGTGGGTAAAGTGTATGTCCACTTTCCAGTGCCTTGGGACAAAAAACCACACCGTAGAGTTATTAGCACGTCCTTTATTGAAGAGTCCCGTAGAGTTTTAAAAACGGGTGGTAGCCTTGAGCTCAGAACTGATAGTGAAAACTACTATGCGTATTCTTACGAGACTTTCATTGCATTTAGCAAAACAGTTTTAAATATAAACAAAAATAAAGACATTGCAATTGTTTCTAAGTATGAAGATAGATGGCGCAAGATGGAAAAAAACATCTATGACGTAACAATGATAAATGAAGAAGAATCAGAAATTCTTAGCATAGAAGGTTCCTTTGAATTTTCAAAGAATAACTCATCACCTGAAAAACTTTTGAAATTGCATAAAACTACAGAGCGGTTTGAAGGTGGATTTATTCACTTTGAGAGAGCTTATGAAATGGAAGATGGCATAATGCTGCGTTTATCTATGGGTAGCTTTGATAGACCAGAACACTTATATCTTATTGTTAAACAGCAAAGCATTACTTATTATCCAGCACTTCCCCTGAAGTCTCGTAGTAACCTGATGGCACATCAGCAACTAAATAAGGTTATTAATGGATAAAGTAATAGTAGCGGATAACCTTTCTCTTTCATATTCCAAAAATGAGACCATAATAAATAAAGTGAATTTTTCAGTAAATTCTGGTACTTTCGTTTTTATTACCGGTGCGAGTGGTAGTGGAAAATCAACGATTCTAAAGTCACTTTATGGAGCTTTGGAACCAGATAGCGGTAGTTTAATAGTCGCTGGAGTTGAACTAAACGGAGTAAGCAAGTCAAAACTAAACCTACTAAGAAGACATACGGGTATTGTATTTCAGGATTATAAGCTAGTCAAAGAGTGGAATATAGAAAAAAACATAATGCTTCCTCTTATCATCGGTGGTTACGATAGTGCTGTTACAAAAAATCAAGTTGATTCACTTCTTAAACATGTTCGTCTAAAACATCAGGCTGGAAAATATCCTCAAGAGTTAAGTGGTGGAGAACAGCAGCGTGTTGCGATGGCTAGAGCACTCTCACATAACCCCGTTTTAATTCTTGCGGATGAGCCAACGGGAAACCTTGATGATTACTCTGCGGGACTTATATGGAACTTGCTTGAAGGTGCAAACGAACAACTAAAGTCTACCGTTATCGTAGTGACACACCACATTCCAGAAACAATGAACGTTGACTACAAACATTTTCATATAGAGTACGGGAGCATCAATGAAGTCGTTTAAAAATCATCTTTCTTTAATTGTTGCCCTATTAAGTATTTTATTTTCTATTCAAACGTTTATTATTGTTGATAGAGCGATTAACGCTTATAAAGAAAAACTCGTTGGAAATTATTCTTTAGTGATTGTAAGTCAAAAGAGAGTGAACGCAAAAGAGTTTTTAGATAATAATAGTCTTGTGATAAACATAGATGAGCTTTCTCCAGATAAAGTCATCAAACGCTTAGACTCAGGAATAAGTTCGCAAAATATAGAACTACTAAAATTATCACTTCCTAAGTTTTATAAACTTAAACTTGCGCATTATCCCTCTCCATTAGAGATAAATAATCTTACTCATAAGCTATTTCGTGATAAGTCCATCATTAAGGTCGAAACATTTTCTAAAAGCCATGACACGACATATAAGTTACTTTTACTCTTTAGAACCGTGATTACAGTTTTTGCTTTGAGCGTAGGGATTGTTACAATTCTCCTTATATTTAAGGAATTGAAAATCTGGCAGTTTAAGCATAATGAACGTATGAGCATAATGGGGCTTTTTGGCGCGCCTACTTGGCTCCGTTCAGCAGTGCTTTTTAGACTTGCTGTGGTAGATGCTCTTATCGCTACGGCAATGGGCTTTATTCTTTTTACTTACATATCTTATAGTGAGTGGATTAATGAGCAGTTTTCAAGTATAGGGATAGATGTCCTTATATATGATAAGGTGACAGATTTTGGAGTGATGCTCCTGATTTCACTTACTTTATCAACGCTACTCGCGTCATTTATAGTTTTAAGTCATAAAGAAGAGGTATGATGCGTTTTATACTTTTCATACTTGTTCTTCATTGTTTTGTCTTTGCAAAAGGTGAAATCGATAAAAAAATAGCTAAAACAAGTTCTAAGATAAGTTCGTACGGTAAAAATTACACTAATATCAATAAAAGAATGACAGAAACCGCTACTGCGATTTTGAAGAAAAAAAGAGAAGTCGTTAGACAAAATATATTTTTAACAGAGCTGAAAAAAGAGCTCTTAAGTAAAGAAAGTTCTTATGAAAGCAATACAAAACAGCTTAAAATTATGAAGAAATCACAAAAAAAATTAAAATTAAAACAAGAAAGGATAGAAAAGAAACTTTCCTACGTCATAGCAAAGAGCGTGTCGCTTTCTATGATTTTAAATGAAGACAATAGTCAAAACGAAGAATCACTCATAGAATATGAAGTACTAAAAGAAATGCTCCTAGCCTCTAAAAAGCAGGCTAAAAATTTGAGTGAAGAGTTTTTTTCAAATGCGCATGATATAAGTCTCTTGCACAGACATACCAATTATCTAGAATCAGAGATAGAAACGATAGATACAAAAAGAAAAAGTTTGATAAACGTGCAAAAACTCAATAAAAAATCTATTCAAGAGTTAGAACTTTCAAAACTAGAGTATAAACAAAAACTTCAAAATGTATTAGGACGACAAAATACACTTAAAAAGACACTGGCAAAGCTAAATATTGTAAAAATAGATGAGATAAAAAAAGCGAAGATTGAAAAAGAGAGAGAAATAGCCTTTGAGAGTAAAAAGATAATTTTAAAAGAAGATCTACCAAAAGTTAAAAAACATGGAAGCTCTTACCAGGCCGTTAAGACTAAAAAGTATAGAGGAAGGAAGACTATAGCACCTCTTAGTTCTTACACCATCACTAAAAAATATGGTACTTATACGGATCCTATTTATGGGATAAAAATTTTTAACGAGTCCATATCTTTAAAGCCTAAAAATAATGGTTCTAAAGTGCAAACAGTCTTTAATGGCAAGGTTATTTACGCTGATAAAACAGCTGTTTTAAATAACATTGTCATTGTTGAGCATAGCGGAGGCTTACATACTATTTATGCAAACCTTTCACAAATCTCGCCAGATATTAAAAAAGGTAAAAAGATTAGAAAAGGCTACACTATTGGAAGAGTGGATGATGAGCTTGTTTTTGAAGTTACTCAAAAATCTTACCACATAAATCCAATACGTCTTTTTAAGTAAAATCTTTATATAATTTCAAAAATATAAATAAGAGAAAAATATGAAATTTATACAAACTCGTGGATTTGATGGCACAAGACCTGAAAAAGTAACATTTTCTGAAGCAATACTCTCTCCAATAGCATCTTTTGGGGGTCTTTACGTACCAGAGACTCTTCCCAATCTTGGTGAAGAATTTTTAAATAAACATCTAAAATCTTCATATAAAGAATTAGCGGCAGATCTTTTATCGCGTTTTGAGATAGATATAGATCAGAGTGTTATAGATGAAGCACTCGCTCTTTATGATAATTTTGATGATGAAAAGAACCCTGTTCCAGTTGTAAAAGTACAAGAAAATCTTTTTGTAAGTGAGCTTTACCATGGCCCAACTCGCGCATTCAAAGATATGGCACTCCAGCCTTTTGGAAAGATTCTCTCATCTGTTGCTCAGAAAAAAAATGAAAATTATCTTATTTTAGCGGCAACTAGTGGAGACACGGGTCCCGCCGCATTAGAGACATTTAAAAACGAGAAGAACATCCAAGTTGTTTGTATGTATCCCGCGAATGGAACTTCTGATGTACAGAGACTTCAAATGGTTACGGAAGACGCTTCTAACTTAAAAGTTATAGGTATTAAAGGGAACTTTGATGACGCGCAGAGTGCTCTTAAAAACCTTCTTTCATCTGAGAGTTTTGAGAAAACTTTAAATGAGAAAAACATCTCCTTATCGGCTGCAAATTCTGTAAACTTTGGACGCATAATTTTTCAAATCGTATATCATATACATAACTACCTTGAACTCGTACGTCAAAACGCGACGAAGATGGGCGAGAAAGCTTACTTCAATGTTCCAAGTGGCAACTTTGGAAATGTTCTTGGAGCTTACTATGCTATGCAAATGGGACTGCCAGTTGAAAAGCTTGTCATCGCTTCAAATAATAATAATATCTTAACTCGTCTTATCCAAACGGGTGTTTATGACATGCGTGACCAAGAACTTATTTTAACAACTTCTCCCGCTATGGATATACTTAAGTCTTCAAACGTAGAACGTGTTTTGTTTGGTCTATATGGGCCGGTAAGAACTCGTGAGTTGATGAATGATTTAGATACAAAAAAAATCTATACACTAACGGCAATCGAGTTAGAAAAACTTCAAGAAATTTTCGTGGCTGATTTTTGTAGTGATGAAAAAGGGAAAGAGTACATCAAAAGTAATTTTGACAATGGATACCTTATGGACCCGCATACCGCCACTTGTTTTAAAGCATATGAGAGCTGTTGTACAAAAGACATAGCAACCGTTATTTACTCAACCGCAGAATGGACGAAGTTTTCACCTGTCATAGCAAACGCGCTTACGGGTGAAAAAGATACTGAGGATATTACAGCATTAGAATCTATTTCAAAAATAGCGAGCGTTAAAATACCAAATATGATAAACGAACTTTTTAGTAAAAAAATAGTTCATAATAGTGTGATTGAAAAAGAGAATATAGAAGAAGAGATTATAAAGTTTTTATAATCTCTTTCAGCATTTAGTCTTCACTCGAGAGCATTAAAGCTCTTGCGCTTTTTTATATGCCATTTCAATGGCGCTCATGCAAGAACTTCTTACATTTCCATCTTCTAGCGCTCCATATCCCGCTGCGGTAGTACCACCTGGACTCATAACGCCATCTTTAAGTAGTGCTGGATGTATGTCTTGTATAAGTACACCAAAACCACCAAAGAGTCCGCGCATGACAGCCATGGCATCATCACGTTTAAGACCTTGCTTCACCGCTCCATCCGCTAGTGCTTCTGCAATAAGTGCTAGATAAGCTGGACCACTTCCAGCAAGACCAGTCGCAATGTCTATCTCTTTTTCACTTGCCAGCCAACGAGTTGGACCAATAGCGCCTAAAAGCTCTTGTGCTTCTTCTTTGAACGCAGTGTCTCCCGTAAGGGTTGTCATAGACTCTTGAACAGACGCCGCAAGGTTAGGCATAGTTCTTACTACGGCTTCTGTATTAAAGTTATCTTTGAGTTTTGCAAGAGAAGTTCCCGCTAAAACAGAGTAAAGCACTCTCGCTTTACCTTTGAGCTTTGCTCCAACTTCTTGTACATTTGCTGGTTTTACACAAAGAAGAAGAGTTTTATCAGTAATGTCAAAATCATCCATAAGTGATTTTTCACACTTTACATTCAATTTTTTTTCAAAATTTGCGAGTTTTTCAAGGCTGCGTCCTACGAGTTCTATCTTGTAGTCGTCTTTTAAACCCTGCGCAATACTTAGCGCCATATTGCCGTTTCCGATAAATGTGATAGTTTTCATTAAACTGCCTTAATTTTTTTTATGTTATTATAGCGTTAATAAAGGTGAGGTGAAACTATGGAAAAATTTTTAGAAGAAGCAAAGTCGGCAAGTCGTGTTTTAAACACTTTAAGTGGTCGTGAAAAAAATAGAATACTTAGAGAAATGGCAGAAGCACTTCGTGCGAACACTATGGATTTAATGGAAGCCAACGCTATGGATATATCTGATGGTGAGAAAAATAGTCTCACATCAGCGCTTATGGATAGACTTTATCTTGATGAAGGTCGCATAAACGCGATGGCGGTTGCAATTGAAGAGATAGCAGCACTTAAAGAACCAGTTGGTCGAATTATTGATGGTTGGGTTACCGAAGATGATCTCAAAATAGAAAAGGTAAGCATTCCCATTGGCGTCATTGGAATTATTTATGAGTCTCGTCCAAACGTAACGAGCGATACGGCGGCTTTATGTTTTAAAAGCTCAAACGTATGCGTTCTAAAAGGTGGAAAAGAAGCGGAGAACTCTAACCGCGCGATAGCAAAAGTTCTTCAATCCGTTTTAGCTAAAAACGAGTTGCCGACGGCACTTATTTCACTTATTCCCGATTCATCAAGAGCGGGTGTTGATAAACTTATAAAAATGGATAAGTATGTAGACCTCATTATTCCTCGTGGTGGAGCGGGGCTTATCAAGCATGTGAGCGAGAATGCAACCGTGAGTGTTGTAAAGCACGATAAAGGACAATGCCATACTTATATAGACAAAGACGCTAAGATGGATGACGCGATTGCAATAGCTATAAACGCGAAGGTACAACGTCCTGGCGTTTGTAACGCGACGGAGACACTTTTAGTGGATAGCGCGATCGCTAAAGAAACATTACCTCTTCTAAAAGTAGCATTTGATGAAGCGCATACGCAATTAAAAGGCTGTGCTAGGACTCAGGCTATCATAGATGTAGAAAACGCGACGGATGATGATTATCATACTGAGTATCTAGCAAATATTTTAAACATAAGAGTTGTTGATGGTGTTGCTGGAGCGATTGAGCATATCATTGAATTTGGTTCAGGTCATTCTGAAGCCATCATCACTGAAAATATTAAATCGGCGGAACATTTTTTAAACGCTATTGACTCAGCGGTCGTTTACGTAAACGCGAGTACTCGTTTTACAGATGGTGGATCATTTGGATTTGGCGCGGAAGTTGGTATAAGTACGAACAAACTTCATGCCCGAGGACCTATGGGAATAGAAGGCTTGACTACTTACAAGTATAAAGTGTATGGAAGTGGACAGGTTCGACCTTAGTGAGTTACTTCCCTGCGTTTATACAACTAAATAACAAGAGAATTTTACTTGTAGAAAGTTACATGCAAAAGATTAAGGACTAAGAGAGACTTTTAAAGGCTTCTTCTATGGAGATAAACTTTTTACATACAAAAAGAAATATAGCCGCGTTTAGTTTTGCAAGCCCTGACAAATCCTCTTGTGAAAGAATGCCAT
>CAWUTM010000083.1:0-14306 GCA_963925755.1 uncultured Sulfurimonas sp.
TATGTCACAGAGGCAATTAACTCATATACTGGGATGTATGGTGATGACGGCTTTAAAGAGTGGAGTGACGATGTTAACAAGAGTTTAGACAAAATTAAAAAAAGATTGGGAAGTGAACTTCACCTCGAATTAAAAGATATATTCCTTCGGGCAAATAAACAATATTTATTAAATGGAGACGTTAATTTATACAAAGTGTGGATAGAAAAACTTTTAATAAATTATTATGACCCAATGTATGATTACCAGATCAAACAAACTTCCATTCCAATCGTTTTTAGAGGGAATGAAAAAGAAGTTTTAGCCTATATAAAGTCTCAAGACTAAAAAGTAGTTAGTCAGCTAGAAGATTATTTTGTATTTTCTTTATACCTACTCCCATAATTATAAGTATAAGAAGTCCTATAAAAATCGGTGCAATGGAGTGGATAGTTAACTCCCCTTGAGTTACAACCAGGTAAGTAGCTCCAGCTGGCGGATGTAAGACTTTGAGTAATTGCATTAACATAATGCTTATTCCTAGTCCAATACCAATATATAACCAAGTTCCATCGCTGTATGTTAAAATAATAGCACCCATAATGGAAGCTATTAAATAACCAGACACTATATTGAGCGGTCTGGAGAGAGGACTCGAAGGTAAGCTAAATAATAAAACCGCTGTTGCCCCAAATGGGGCAATTATCATCATAGTTCCAGCTTCCTGAGCGATTAGCCCTATAAAGGACAAACTAATAATAGCTCCTACTCCCGCAAGAACACTCTCAATTATATGCTGATAGTATTTATTGTTGCGCATACAACTCTTGTTCGCGTTTCATTAATATGTCACCTAAAAAAGTATAAGCTTCTATCCACGCTTGCTTATGCGTTTCACTAAGATTATCTCCTAGTACTTCACCCATAGCTGTGATTAAAGCATCTCCTACCATTGGGTAGTGAATAGGTAAAACTTTTGTTTTTACATGCATTGCAGCCATTTTCTCAACTGCGCCGTCTAGCGCTCCAAGATTATCTATGTTACCTGCGAAAGCCGCAATTGCACCTGCTAGCTTTTTATGTTGATCACTCTGCGCATTTTGGAAAAGAGGTTTAGTTTCAGGATACTTGCTAAATAAAATTTCATACATGCGAGTTGTTATGTTTTCAGCTTCTTTTCCTACTAAAGGGATTGTTTCTTTAATAGATTTTACTGTTTGTTCTGATAAGCTCATTTGAGTTCCTTAATTTAATTTCATCGTTATTATATTATTACTACCTTAAAGTAGTATATTAAAATATAAGTAGTTGAAAGTAATATATAATTATATATAAGTTATAATGAAAAAACAAATTTTAGGATACCAATGCATTTTAGCAAAACTACCGAATATGCAATTCGAGTTTTATTGTATTTACACCGTTATTCATCGACATCTCATTCAGTTTCTTTTTTACACAAGGAATTAGAACTTCCTTATAAGTATTTAACTAAACTTATGACTGAACTTGTAAAGAAAGGATTGGTGAATTCATCGAGAGGACGCGATGGTGGATTTAGTCTAGCACTTCATCCAGATGAAATATTTCTATGTGATATTCTCACTGCAATTGGTGAACCCCTAGAATCTAAACGCTGTATTTTAGGGTTTGCGCAGTGTGATTCATCTAACCCATGTGCTTTACACGAAAAATGGGTTAAACCTAAAACAATAATTGAGGATATGCTTAAAACTACTTCTCTTGCCTACCTTGCTAAAAACAAAGATATAAAGAATTAGATATTATGCACGGCCTAAAGAGATTTTATTGCCTTTGAACTCTAAAATTTCAACTGAAATTTTATCGCCTTCAGTCACTACGTCAGATACTTTTTCAACTCTTTGATCTGAGATTTTAGATATATGAAGAAGTCCATCAGTTCCATCAGGCAACTCTATAAACGCGCCAAAATCTACTATACGCTTTACAGTTCCTTCATATTTGTCCCCTACTTCATACTTTATTTTAGAAACTTTCGGAGTGTTCACTATGTTCTCAATATGTCCACGAGCACCAGCAACACCATCTTTATTTTTACCGGTAATTTTAACTTTTCCATCTTTTTTGTCAATGTCTATCGCTACTTCAAATTTCTCAATCATCTCACGGATTGTTTTACCAGCTTGACCAATAACTTCACCGATGAAACTTGGGTCTATGTGAAAGAAATCTACACTTGGTAAAACGCCATCATTGAACTCTATCTCTTTCTCTGCCGCTAACATAATGTCAATGATGTGAGAACGACCTTCTTTTGCTTGATACAGTGCTTCTTTAAGTATTTCAAGACTTACTCCACCAAGTTTTATATCCATCTGCATTGCAGTGATTCCATCTTTGGAACCAGTTACTTTAAAGTCCATATCTCCATCATGATCTTCAAGTCCATTAATATCTGAAAGGATTGCGTACTTGCCAGCATCACTAACCATACCCATAGCTATACCAGCTACAGTATCTGTTGTGTCAAAATCTGCAGCTTTAAGAGCCATATAACCACCACAAACAGTAGCCATTGATGAAGAACCGTTTGATTCTAATATTTCAGACACTAAACGCACCGTTTGACCATCTAAATCAACAATTGGTTCTAGTGCGCGTTTTGCTAAATTTCCATGTCCAAGTTCACGACGCTTTGTTCCCATAACGGGAGAAGCTTCGCCAACTGAAAAACCTGGAAAATTATAATGCACCATAAAGTTCTCATTTTGAGTACCACTCTCTGTAAGTGACTCAAACATTTGTGCATCTTTAGGTCCACCCATAGTTAGAACTACTAAAGCCTGCGTTTGACCACGAGTAAAGAGACATGATGAGTGTGCATTTGGAAGTACGTTTGTAGCTATACTAATAGGTCTCACCTCTCTTAAAGTACGGCCATCAGCACGAACATTCTCATTTAAAATCTGAGCACGAACTTCCGCTTTTTTAACACTGTCTATTGCATCTTTTAGCTGAACTTCACTTTCTACCGTTGCCCATTCTTCTTTAACTACAAGTATAGATTTTCTTAATGTTCTTAAAGCTGTAGAACGTTCTGATTTTGCCATTTGTTTCATCGCATTTGCGATATCTGTAAGGTGATTGTCTTTTACATATAAAACCATCTCAGAGTTAAGAGTATGTGCTTTTAGGTCAGACGAGATTACATCTTTTTTAAAGGGTGCAAATTCATTCTCATATTTTGTATTTGATGCAAAAAGCGCTGACTGAGTCATCTCGAAAACTTCGATAAGCTCATCTTCGCTCATCGCATTTGAGACATGAGAACTCATAACAGCTCCGCTCATAGCTGGATCTAACATAGGGTCAATGATCATATCAGTCACCTCTACCTTTTCTCCACCAAAACTACGCATTTCTATCATAAGTAAGTCTTCTTTCGTTCCTGAAAGATAAAGGTCTAAAGTAGAATCTCTTAACTGAGAAAGTGTAGGATTTATAATTAATTCACCATCAACTTTTGCGGTACGAACAGCAGATACAGAAGTGTTAATGTCAATGTCTGATGTAAAAAGAGCGGCTGATGCTGCGTTTAAAGCTAGAACTTGTAAATCAGATTCACTATCTGCTGAAAAAGTCATAATAGTAATCTGAGTAGGATGTCCAAATCCTTTTGGAAAAAGTGGACGAAGTGAACGGTCAACTATACGAGAAGTAAGTGTTTCAAAGTCACTTGGTTTTGTTTCGCGTTTAAAGAAACCTCCTGGTATTTTTCCAGCTGCGTATGTTTTTTCAATATACTGAACAGTTAAAGGTAAAAAGTCATCTTTAACTATCTCAGTTTCATTAATAACTACAGTAGCTAAAATTACTGTTTTTCCTGACTTTATCCATGCCGAACCATTTGCTTGTTTTGCAACATCACCAAAAGAGTAAGACTCTTCTCTATTATCTAACTCTAAACTTACATCATATTTCATTTGTTTTCCTCTAATAATTTTTCTATTGTTTCGTCTTCTATCTCTTCTAATTCTTTATAATAAAGTGATGTTTCAACATAATCATCTATTTCATGGAGAAAGAATATATCATCAACAAAACTCTCTAACTCTTCTAATATATCACTTGGAATTACTGGAACAGCAATATATACCGCTTTAGGTTCTTGTACTAATATAGTCTTAAGAGCCGTCATAAACTTACTACCACTCTCGCTACCCTCATCAACTAAAAGAACCACTTTATCTTTCATCGAAGGAAAAGGATGTCCTTTTCGATACTTGTAGATAGAACTTAAAATTTTCTCTTCATGTTTACGGTGTGCTTCTCCATAAATATAATCATACTTAATTTCAAAAGAGTTAACAAGTCTTTCATTTATAACGATCTCTTCACTTTCACTCACACGAGCTACTTCGCACTCATCATTATTAGGCGCATAAATAGCTTCTAAAAAGAGTATGTTTAGAGGATTTTTTAATTTTCCCTTTATACTAGCACCAATCGCTAAACCACCCTTTGAAACAGCTACAATATCCCAAGATTCTTCTTTTAACTTCGCCATTGGAATAATCTCTTTGAGCTTTTGAGCCGCATCTTCTCTATTTGCAATAATATTTTTATATCTTCTCATAAAAAGACTTCTCCTTACTCTTGAGGTAACTGATATCTTAAAAATGATTCCGAATTCGACTGCATCAATGGTTTGAGAACTATTGTTAAATAAATATATTTATCATAAATAGAAGATTCACCAGTTTTTGTCAATATCGGTCGGTTATTTTCACTATACTTGATTCCAAAATCCCAGCATCTTTTCTTGTATATAAATCCAATTGCCATACTCTTAGCCTCTTCTCTTTCAATATCATAACTATATTGTCCATTGTAAAAGTATCTACTGTGATAAGTATAGCTTAGAGTTGATGTCAAATAACTTGTATACTGCTGAGATGATTCAATAAAGTTATTTTTATAAAGATGTGAAACTCCAAAATTAGCTCCATAGTTACTCAAAGTCGCACTATTGAATACCTTTGAAAATTTATCTTTTTTATAATTGTAAAACATATTATTATAAAACTTTAGATAATTAGTCGGCTTTATCTCTAACTCATTTTCAAGTTCACCATATCTATCCGCAACTTCACCATAAGAGATGCGCTGAGCTACTTTATGATATAGAATCTCTTGGGACGATTCATTATATAAATACTGCACAAAATCTATCTGCGCATCCTCTTGAACTGCTGAAATATTATAAAACTCACACTGTGGCTCCTCTCTATTTAACGTATTTGCACAAAATACATCATTATCACTGTAAAAGCCATTTTTACTCTCTGCTCCAGCTTTCTTGTAAGAAAGTCCAAATCCAACAAAATGCGTCATTTCATCATATGCACGAGTAAGTTCACTATTTAAAGAAAGAGTATGATGATTTCTTAAAATATGCCCATCATTATAATCTGCACCTGTTATATTTGTAGCTTCATTACCACTAAACTTAGAATGTTGCATGTAAATGTTTGCTCTGTATTCAAGATTTAAGTATTCATCAAAAAGTGGTGTTTGTAAAGAGATAGGAATATTGAGATCTGTCTGAATAACTTTTTTATTTATACTTCTTGATATATTGTTAGATTTAATATCTAAAGAGTAAAGTAAATGGTCTTGCAAAAGCGTATCAATATAATAATGGTATTGCAAAGATGGAAGTTTTTGCGCAGTATCGTCGTTACTTGCTTTAGTTAAATCTTGATAGTACTTTAGGTATGCACCAAGATAATTATCACTTGTATTATAAAACATATTTACACGTGATAGTAACTGTGTTGCAGTAGAGTTATTTTGGGTATCGCTTGAAGAAAGATTTATATAATCTACATCATTCATATGGCTTATATCTACATATATGCCCGATTGTCCCTCAAATTCAGTACCTAGCCATTGATTGATAAAGTCACTATTTACATAATCAAAATCAAAACCAAAGTGTGAATCATTTTGCAGTTCATTCTTCTCAAAATATTCTTTATTCTCTTTAAAGTAACCTGTAGTAAACTTGCCATGAGAAATTTTTGAATCTACAAAATTTGTTGTTTGATAGATTCCAGATCCACGAGATGTTCTTAACTGAGGTTTAAATTCTGTATCCCACCAATTGTACTCGGCAATGTAAAGAGGTTGTTCATAAAATATTCCTTCATGGTCAGAGACTCCAAATGATGGCATTAAAAGACCTGAACGTCTTGTCGTATCAAGAGAATATCCAAAATATGGAGTATATAAAACAGGTATGCTTCCTATGTAGAGTCTTATATTATAAAGGTTCATCCATTTAGTTTTTGAGTTATAGGTAGAAGAACTAAATTCCATCTTCCAAAGTGGGTCCAAAGGATCACACCCACTCAAACTTCCAGAACTAATTTCTATATCATTCTCTTTTGAAGTTCCTTCTTTTGCAGTCATCCAGACTTTAGATTCAAGCTCAGACATATAAAATGGTTCAAATTTTTTTTCTTTTTTAGCAATATTGAGTTTTGCATACTTGCCAAGTATTTTGTAATCGCGGCCCTTAGTTACTCTAATATTCTCAAAAAGTTCTAAATCACCACTTTCTTTATTATAAATAGCCCTCTGAGCACTTAAAACATAGTCTTTATAGATTACGCTAACCCCTCCACTTGCTTCTACGGTTGAGTCTTTAGTATCCATCGAAGATGCATACACTTCTACTTTATCCATTGCGTAAAGATTTACAAAAAGAGTAAAGAGAAAAAGAAGTTTAAGCATCTACAACCAGAGTTCTTGCTGTTTTATCATGCCATGCTTGACGAGATGGGTCTAACATTCCCCATAAGAAACCAAGATATAAAATTGTTTCACTCAAAATTCGTACGGATGAACGATTAAGAGACACTAAAACATTTGGATTTGCCACAGTTTTAAGTTCAATAACTCTTATTTTCATAGCCATTTTGCCTAAAGTAGCGCCATATTGCATTACGAAAAACGCTTGGTAAATAAACTTCATCAGCATATATTCTAAAACAAAACTATTTGTAAGATTTATCATTTCTTCCATTGTTTGAGCCTGCAAAAAAGAGTCCCAAAGAGCAAAGATCAGCAAAAGTGAAAGTAATGTTTCATCTATTATAAACGCTACTGCTCTTTTCTTTATAGTTGCTAGGACTATACTTTCTCGATGAAGTAAGGTTTCTATATCTTCATTCAAATTTATATCCTAAAGAGCTTGATAAGCGATGTCTGTTCTAAGCTTTTTACCAACAAAGTGAACTTGTCCACATCTTAGGTATGCTCTATCTCTAGCTTGCTTAATCGTATCGCCCAATCCAACACATACTAAAACGCGACCACCATTGGCATATAAAACATCATCTTCTTTGCTTACGCCAGCATAGGAAATATGAGTATTTTGGGCTATCTCGTCATGATGCACTTCATCTACAATTATTTCAGCGGGAGTTGAGCTTGAATATGGATAGTTTTGTGATGCCATTACAACACCAACCGCAAACTGTTTAGAGAATTCTACTTTTATCTCATTCAAACGGTTTGTTGAAGCTTTTAAGAACATATCTGAAACAGATGAAGTCATAAGAGGCATAAGGATCTCACATTCAGGATCTCCAAAACGCACATTAAACTCTAGTGTAATTGGTTCACCATTAACAACCATAATACCGATGAAAAGAACACCTTCAAAAGGAGCACCCTCTTTTTTCATCCCCTCAAGTGTTGGAACGATAACTCTTGTCTTTACCTTTTGATACAATTCTTCATCAACAAGTGGAGTTGGAGCATAAGCGCCCATTCCACCAGTATTTGGTCCTTCGTCATTATCTAGTAAACGCTTATGATCTTGGGCCGCTTGAAGTAAAATATAATCATCACCATCACATATAGCGAACATTGAAAGTTCAAAACCGTCTAAAAATTCTTCAACTATTACTTTTTTACCTGCATCGCCAAAACTTTTTCCACTCAACATTTCGCCGATTGCTTGTTTTGCTTCATCATGACTTTGTGCGATAATAACACCCTTTCCGCCACAAAGACCATCAGCCTTTACAACAATAGGCGTACTTAAAGTGTCCGTAAATTTATATAAATCTTCTATAGAATCACTTTCGATATATCCAGCTGTAGGAATATTGTATTTTGCTAAAAAGTTTTTCATATAAACTTTTGAACCTTCAAGTTGAGCTGCTTCTTTAGTTGGTCCAAAGATTGTGAGTCCATGTGCTCTGAAAATATCTACTACACCATCGACAAGAGGAGCTTCTGGTCCAACAATAGTCAGTTCTATTTCATTATCTTGTGCAAATGTTGCAAGTTCATTATAGTCTTTAATATTTAGATTAGTTCCTAGATTATCTGTAGCTCCATTTCCTGGTTGAAAAAAAAGTTCATGTTCCTCTTGCTCATTTTTTATAGCTCTTGCAATAGAGTACTCACGACCACCACTACCTAAAATCAAAATTTTCATACGTTATTCTCCAATATTATATAGACGTTATATTTTCTCTTTATTATAACATAGAGTCAATTTTAAATAGCTGTTTTAAATGAAAAATATAGTGAAGGGAATTATTTATTATTAAAAGATAACCCGAGAGGCCGTCTCGCATTTGGCTTGGTTCTAAAAGCCTAATTTAGGAGAAGCGAGTGCTTCATAACGGCGACATTTTCTCGCTGCGTTTACCGCAACTCAAGCGAAAACATTGACACACAGAAGCTCTACTAGTTCTCAAAGTGAAAATGTAGAACCCTCATTGGTGCGATTGCTCGAACCACTCAGACTATCTATATGTTGTATTATACACTTTCTAAACTTTATTTTTTTATAAAGATTTTGCTAGTGCGATACAGCTCTCAATCGTATTCTCTTTTGCCAAATGAAAGCTTATGTCACAAGGTAGTGATTTTGCCGTTGTAGTGCCAATTACAATTACATTATTTGTTAGAGAAATTTCATGATTTTGTAAAAAACAATTTATACTAGAAGGGGAGGTAAATATAAGGATTGCTTTGTCTTCAATCTTTATATTTTTCATCTCGTGAGAACATCTACTCTCATAGACTATCTCTTCATCGATACAATAACCCTCATTAGTTAAAGTCTCTACAAAATTTGATGCGACCTTCTTTGCTCTTAAGTAAAGCCATTTTGTTTTTTTAGGATACTGACTAACACTCTTGCACAAGTCATCTCCATAACCAGTGCCTACTTCTAAAACTGTTCCATCAATCTCTTCGAGTGAAGCGGCAGTGACTTCTGAGATACAAAGTGCTCTTTTATCTATAAAGTCTCTTGTCTCATACTTTTGAAGTGCTCTAACCGCTTGTTTTGATGTAATAATTAAATAATCATAATTTGAAAAGTTTATAGAAGGTTTTAGGAGTGTCATATCAAGAGAGTTCACACTTGTTACGTCTGGATGAGAAGAAGTAGAGAAGAGATATATTTTCTTAGACATAAAACTTCCTACTTTTTTGTGCTTTTTTACTTTATTCCCACTCAATCGTTGCTGGTGGTTTACTTGAAATATCATAAACAACACGGTTAATCCCGTCAACTTCATTGATAATTCTTCTTGAAATTCTCTCAAGTAAATCATGTGGCAAGTGTGCAAACGTAGCAGTCATCCCATCAACCGCTTCAACAACTCTTACACATGCCGTATTGTCATAAGTGCGGTTGTCGCCCATTACGCCAACTGATTTTACATTCAGTAAAACTACAAACGCTTGCCAAGTTTTAGCATAGTATCCACTCGCTTTAAGTTCATCAAGAAGTATTACATCCGCTTCGCGAAGAATAGTTAAGTCAGGAACGTTAACATCACCCATAATACGAATTGCAAGTCCTGGTCCAGGGAATGGATGACGGTTAATCATACTCGATGGAAGCCCTAATTCTAAACCAATTTTACGAACTTCATCTTTAAAAAGTTCACGAAGTGGCTCAATTAACTCAAAATCCATCCAGTCTGGTAATCCACCAACATTATGATGAGATTTAATAACTTCAGATGGACCATTTACTGAAATAGACTCAATAACATCAGGGTAAAGTGTCCCTTGAGCAAGAAATTTAATTCCATCATGTTTTTTTGCTTCTTTTTCAAACTCTTCAATGAAAGTATGACCGATGATTTTACGCTTTGTTTCTGGGTCACTCACACCTGCAAGTTTTCCTAAAAAGTTGTCCACTGCGTCTACGGTAATGAGTGGCGTTTTTAAATTAATTTTAAAAACTTCTTCAACTTGCTCGCGTTCACCTTTACGAAGAAGACCATTATCAACAAAAACTGGAATAAGCTGGTCGCCAATAGCTTCATAAAGCATTGCTGCGACAACAGAGCTATCAACTCCACCACTTAAACCACAAAGAACTTTACCCGTTCCTACTTTGTCACGAATACTTTGAATCTGTTCTTTTAAGAAGTGCTCCATTTTCCATTTTTCAGTAACGCCACAGATATTTTTTGCGAAGTTACGAAGCATTAAGTAACCCTCTTCTGAGTGTTGCACTTCTGGATGAAACTGCATTGCGTAAACGCGTTTCTCTTCATTTGCTATAGCGGCATAAGGAGAATTTTCTGATGTGGCAATTGGAGAAAAACCTTCGGGAAGAACATCAACTTTATCAGAGTGACTCATCCAAACAATTCTTCCATCATCACAATCAGCTAAAAGAGGAGAAGCAGTCTCTAGTTTTAACTCCGCTTTTCCATACTCATGATGATCTGAACGCACAACGCTTCCACCAAAGTCAACAGCGATACGCTGCATACCATAACAGATACCAAGAACTGGAATACCCATAGAGTAAACACCTTGGTCTACTTTATATGCGTCTTCATTATAAACAGAAGATGGGCCACCACTTAAAATAACACCCTTTGGGTTTTTTGTTTTTATCTCTTCGACTGAAGTATGGTAAGGTAAAATTTCACAATATATTTTATCTTCACGAAGACGACGAGCGATAAGCTGTGTGTACTGAGAACCGAAATCTAAAACTATGATGCTAACATTTGTCATGGAAATGCCTTTAAAAAATGGAATGATTTATTGATGAAAGGATACTATAAATAAGATTAATTTTTGATTTACACACGAGAGAGAGTCTAACTGCGTTTAAACGCAGTTAGAGTTATTAAACTAGTAGAGGCCTAAAATTTGGAACTGAAAATACCAAACAGCGATTGAAGCTATATATCCAATAAGAATAGTCCAAGAGTGTTTCATATGCGCGCCAAACGTATAGATACCATGAAGTCTACCCATAACACCTACTCCTGCCGCAGAACCAAAAGAGATAAGACTCCCACCGATACCTGCCGTTAGAGTTACAAGTAACCATTGGTCAAGTCCCATCTCAGGAGATGATTTTAAAATCGCGCTCATAACAGGAACATTATCAACGATAGCTGAAAGAAAACCAACACCAATATTTGAAACAGTTGGACCAAACGACGTATATAGGTTATGTATATAGTGTAGGAAACCTAAGAAATGCAATGCGCCTACAGCTGATAAAATACCAAAGAAGAAAAGAAGCGTATCATTTTCAACTTTTTGCATATTTATATAAATGTTAAAACCATTCTTTCCACTTTTGTCAAGATGAACGGCATAGAGTTTAAGTATAGCCATACCAAACATCATACCCCACATTGCTGGGAAGTGAAAAAATTGATGACCAAGAACAGCCATAATAATTGTGAGTACTCCAAGATACGCAACACCCATTCCTCCATCTGAAACAACTGGTTTCGTTTCCGTTGAAGCGTCAAATGGTGGCTGTCCTTTTGGAACAGACATACTAAGTAAAGAAGCTGTAATTACCCAACCAACGATAGAAGCGGGGAAAAGGTATAAGAAGTCCATAAACTGACCCTTACCAGCTGTCCAAGCCATAAGTGTTGTAATATCACCAAATGGAGACCATGCGCCACCTGCGTTTGCAGCAACAACAATATTAATAGCACCTGGAACTAAGAATGCAAGGTTTTTCTTATCAATTGTAAAAAGTACAGTTGAAAGAATAAGTGCAGTTGTTAAGTTGTCTGCAACTGGGGAGATAAAAAATGCTAAAAGACCAGTTAACCAAAAAAGTTTTTTGTACGAATAGCCTTTTGAAACTAGCTTATACTTCATAAGATCAAAAACACCACGTTCGATAAGCGTTTCTATAAATGTCATAGCAACTAGTAAAAAGAAGAAAATCTCTGCGATTTCTAAGATTAAAAGTTCAAGTTCATCATGAAGTAAATCTGGATTCATACCATTAATCGCATAGTATATACCAATAAGCATAAACATAAACGTACCTGCGAAAAGTGCTGGTTTTGCTTTGTTTACCTCATATTTGTCTTCTGTAGCTATAAAATAGTAAGCTAATACGAAAACAGCTAAACTTAACCAACCTACCCATGTTGTAGCAAGGTTCACATCTGTTGCAGCATGTGAAATAACCTGTGTTACAGTGTCTGTTACTGGACTTTGTTCCATTATATCTCCTCTTGAATTGTATGAACACCAATTGATTTTTTTCTAGAAATTGCCCCTAGAACTACCTCTTTTGCTGTCAATAATCGAAATTTCAGTAGTGTACCAATTTTTTCATTTAAAAGTGCATTAATTGAGTCTAAAGCATCATTTAATCCGTTTTTTGTTCTTATTATAGATACATTCTCCCACATAATTCGTCTTAATTGATTTTTCTTTATTTTATCCTCTTTGAGACTCATGACCCTATCGTTCACTTCAAATTCGCAAGAGCCATACTCTTTATCATTATTCAAAATATCTTCAACCCCTATTTTTGCAAAAACAAGACCTTCTAGTAGGGAGTTTGAAGCGAGTCTATTTGCGCCATGAACACGCGTTGAAGCGACTTCACCAATAGCGTAAAGATTTTGTACGCCTGGCACTCTCGCGTTTAGATCAGTTTTAATGCCACCTATTGCATAATGAAATGCTGGTGAAATTGGCACTCTTTGAGAGGGAACGTTAAACCCAAGTCCTCTTAAGTTTGAACAGATGTTTGGAAATCTATGCTCAAAATACTTTTCATCAAAATTCTTAAATACTAGATAAACATTCTGTCCCGTCTTTTTTTTATGAAGATATATAGATTTACTCACTATGTCTCGAGACGCCAACTCTCCTCGTTCATCATAGTCAAACAAAAATCTTGCGCCACTTTCATCTTCGATAGTTGCCCCTTCACCTCGTAGAGCTTCAGTCAAGAGTAGTTTTTGAGCATCAGAACTGTTAACAAAAACCGTTGGATGGAACTGTAGCATTTCCATTCTCTCTAACTCTATGCCCTTTTCAACGCAAAGTCCTTGAATGTCTCCACTGATACAAGGTGCGTTTGTATGAAACTCATAAAGGGAACCTAAGCCACCACTTGCGATGATAATATTATTCGCATAAATATTTCTTGTCTCTCTATGATCTAAAACCGTCACGCCATAACAAACGCCATCTTTGATAAGGAGGTCAACTACTCGAGCGTCTCCGAGCATTGCATGAGGGTTATTGGAGAGTAAAAAGTGGTGAACATACCGCCCCGTAGCATCTCCTCCCGCATGTAAAATTCTCTCACAAGAGTGTGCAGCCTCTTTGGTATAAAGAAGCTCACCCTCATTATCTTTGTCAAATTCAAAACCGCTATCAACCAAGTCATCAATTACTTCACGAGAAAACTTAGATAAAACAGATACGGCGGCTTCATCGCAAAGCCCATCCCCTGCGTTTATCGTATCTTTTATATGTACAGGAATATCCGCTTTATCTCGAGCTAAAGCGATTCCACCTTGAGCATAAAATGAATTACACTTGAAAGTTTCTCGTTTGTTAATTATTAAAACTTTTTTCTCTTTAGGTAACTTCATCGCGGCATAAAGCCCTGCAATACCAGCACCTATGATAATTACGTCATATTTAAACATTATTCACAACTCACATTATTTTCAAGATTTTTAAAACTCTTTTTTTTCAAAATAAACTTAATATTTTCATCCTCAGCTGGTACCTCTTCGTAGTAAGGTGCTGCTTTATAGCCACAAGCATTAAAACTTAATGCAAAGATTGTTATAATAAACATATAAAAAATATTATTCAAATTAATTCCCACTCTTAAAATATTATATGGATAATATAGTAAATAGGATTAAAATGTTTTTAAACTATACATAAAGAGACAAGAGACCAATGATACTTGAAGAAACAATCAAACAACTTCCTTCATCTGCTGGAATTTATCAATACTTTGACAGCAATGGACACATACTTTATAT
>CAWUTM010000084.1:0-25445 GCA_963925755.1 uncultured Sulfurimonas sp.
AGGAACAACAATGAAAACAACAATGAAAACATTACTTATAACGGCTCTATTAGCTTGTGGATTTAATCCACTATATGCAAGTGGAAGTCACGAGCATGGACATGGTCATAGTCATGACAGAAAAGAAGTGAGCCAAGGATATGCTAAACAGGTAGCTATAAATGAACTTGCTAGATTAGTTCAAAAAGGTACAATACCCAAAAGTTGGGACAACCAAACAGTTGCAAATATAGATAAGAAAGAATTTAACCATGATATGGAATGGGTTATTAGTTTTAACAATTCAGGCATTAAAGACGCTAAAAAGAAAACTCTTTATGTATTTGTAAATATGTATGGTGAAATAACTGGTGTTAATTTCACTGGTTTATAGTCATAAGATAAGGAGTAAAATTGGTTTACTATATAATTAAGTTACTGATTACAACATTTTTAATTGTCCTAATATCAGAAATAGCTAAGAGAAGCAGTTTAGCGGGTGCTTTATTGGCCGCTATTCCTTTGGTGTCGATATTGGCGATGACATGGATGTATGTAGATACAAATAGCAGTGGTAGCGCAGTTGAATTTTCAAATAGAATTGTTTGGTTAATCGCTCCATCAATGACGCTGTTTATAGCTTTCCCTATTTTAATAAAAAAAGGCATGGGCTTTTACCCAAGTATGGCTATATCAGTTATTATGACTATTCTTGCTTATTATAGTGTTATTTTTACTCTTGATAAGTTTGGAGTTAAATTATAAATAGAAGTTGCAAAATATTATAGCTTCAAAGGTGGGATATGTATAAGAATATATCCCACTGCCGTTTGGTTACCAGGTCAAGACCAAAACAAAGATGGCTCTAGAGATATTCCATATTTATATTAAATTTTACTAACTTTACTTTTTCTGAATAAGTGATACTCCATATTGTCAATAGCAGTATCTACCATAACATCAGGCATTAAACTTGCATCTATCCAGCCACCGGCGGGACTCATCATTTCTAAAGTATATTCATCCCTTGATTTATCTATTTGATATCTTTTTAGTATTTTTCTCTCAACTTTGGTATCAACTTCATCAAAATTTATTTCATGTTTATAGTGTGTAGTTTGAATACACTTATTAATATCTTTACACCAACCTGGTCTACCATCTTCCGTGTAATGTACTTTTTTGTTGTTGATATACTCAACTTCAAATACAAAATACCCATCCAGTCTACATGCTTTCTCTAATACGAGAATAACTTTTCCTAGACCGAATACAATTGAGTCCAACAAGTCTTTCAACTCTCATATAAATTTATAACTTAATCATTAGGAATAGCATTAAATTCTTCTTCTTTACTTTTAAACCATTTGAGCATTTCTTCTGGTTTTTGCATAAGCTCTTTTACCTCATTCATTACTCTAAGGTGTCCTGCATCTTCTTGTAGAAACATTTCCATACCATGTCTCTTACTCAATCCTACCATATCATCAAATGTTTCAGCTTGAAAGGTTTTATCACAAGCACCACCTAATTGTTTACAAGTCATTGTTTTCATAAGTTTCCTTCTCTTTCATCATTATTTTTATTTTCATATACTATCCAATCATATATTAACACTAATACATAATCAGAACAATATTTAGAATCTAAGATATTAGCAAGATTCGGATTGCTAAAACTATTTATCTAACTATTTATTTGATATAATCCACAAATAAAAGGATAAAAATCATGATAAAAGTTAAAAACCGCTGGTTAATGGCGATTGCTGCCATGGCCATTCATATGTGTATAGGCTCAGTCTATGCGTGGAGCGTATACGTAAACCCTATACAATCAACAATGAACTGGACGCTTATAGATGTTACTGTTACATTTTCTGTGGCTATTTTCTTTCTTGGTCTCTCAGCTGCTCTTATGGGAAAATTTGTGGAGAGAAAGGGTCCTAGAGTTGCGGCCACTCTTGCCGCTGTGTTATTTGGACTAGGTACCATAGGTTCGGGAATAGCTATTCATTTTGAGTCTAAGATACTACTCTATCTAACTTATGGCGTTTTAGGTGGTGCCGGCCTTGGGATTGGATACATCTCTCCCGTATCAATGCTTGTTAAATGGTTTCCAGACAGACGCGGTATGGCGACTGGTCTTGCTATTATGGGCTTTGGCTTTGCTTCTGCTATCTCTGGTCCCGCGATTAAAGTACTTATTGATTCAGTTGGCATATCATCAACTTTTTACATCTTAGGAAGTATTTATTTTATTATTATGTTTAGCGCGGCGCAGTACCTTGCTAATCCTAAAGAAGGATACATGCCAGAACGATTCAGCAATGCTGTTGCCTCTGGAAAAAAGAAAATAAAAGAAGATTTAGTAAATATCACACGAAATGAAGCTGTTAAAACAGCTAGATTTTATGGTCTGTGGATTATGCTGTTTATTAATGTAACTTGTGGAATTGCTATCATTTCAGTAGCTTCTCCCCTCTTACAAGAAGTTATCGGTATTTCAGCTTTAGCTGCTGCTTCCGCCGTTGGACTTATGGGTATTTTCAATGGTGCTGGTAGACTTTTATGGGCTAGTATCTCTGATTATCTTACTAGACCTATAGTCTTTATACTTTTCTTTATCACACAGATTATTGCTTTTTATCTACTGACAACTGGTTTAAGCATACTACTCTTTCAAGTTCTAGTATTTTATATCATGACATGTTATGGTGGAGCCTTCGCTTCTATACCTGCATACATAGGTGATATTTTTGGTACAAAAGAACTTGGTGCTATTCACGGGTATATACTTACTGCTTGGGCTTTAGCTGGACTTGCTGGACCTATGATTATTGCCTATGCCAAAGATGCTACGGGTAGCTACACAGGTACTCTTTATGTTTTTGTAGGTCTATTCTTTATTGCTTTGATCACTTCTATATTGATGCTTATAAACATAAAAAAAATACAAACAAGAAAAATCTTAGCTTAGATTATTTCTTATTCTCTAGTGACTGCAAATATATATAGTCTATATTTGCAGCCTAAAGCGATTCACTCTTTTAGGAGTTAGACTCTACTTCGGAGTTTTCTACTTCCGCCTTCGCTCTATCCGCCTTGGAAATATAACGCGGCTTATTAGAAGTCTTTAGCTTTGAACGGGCGCTCTTGAGACGTTTATCATAGAGCTTTTGAATCTTTGCGTTTCTATTCATATTGGCATTCCTTAACTATCTCATGCCATTATACTTTACAAAGCTGTAAATAACTATCTACGACGAACAGCTTATATGGGATATTCCAGCGATTTCAAAGAACTCTGAGGGCTTTAGTCGATAGTATTTGTCCGCTATCTCTTTAGATTGCTCTAGATAGGGATTTGTCATAACTTCCTGCATCTCCCTTATTAGAGTGTAGTTTCCCTCAGTGGCTTGCTGATACGCGGGCACCAGGAACCACTCTCGCAAAGTGTATTTTGGATTGACAAGTTTCATTTTTGCAGAGAGCTCCTCAGGGGATTGAGACGAAGTAGCGAGTGATTTCCACTTTTGTAGCCACTCTGACCAGCGAGTTAGGATGTTTTCACTATTCATCGATTCTTCATAAAAACTTTTTTTGAGTGGAACAATGTCCTCGGGAACACGAGAAAGCTCACGAAAAAAGATAGTATAATCGACAGAAGTTTGTAGCATAAGGACTATAAGTTCTTTAAAAAGTTGGGCATCAAAACTAGTAAGACCTAGTTTCTTAGACCACATTTTTTCTAGTTGCTCTTGCATGACTAATGCAAAACCATCTTTCATCTCGTTTAGTCTCTCTAGAGAATTCTTATCTGTCTGAAGTAAAGGCTCTAACGCCATACAAAATGAATTAAAATTGCGTCCGGCAGCCTGTGGTTGATTTAAAAATGAGAAGTGCTGTCCACCACCCGTCCATGGCTGATACTTTGGATCAAATATATCTATAAATCCAAATGGACCGTAATCGATTGTAAATCCTCCTGCCGCGCAGTTGTCACTGTTAAAGTTTCCTTGGCAATAACCAACACGAATCCAATTTGCCACAAGTGATGTGAGACGACTGCGAAACTCTCTCGCAAGTAAGAGCACTTTTTCGCATGTAGTTAAATTTGTATCGATAACCTCAGCATACTCACGATCAATCAAGTGCAAGACAATCTTCTCGAGCTCTTCCATCGCTTTTGGGTGTTCATTTTTACGAGCACGGCGACCAAAAAGTTCGAGTTGACCCACTCGAATAAACGAAGGTGCAACCCGCGTCGAGATAGCGACTGCTTCTTCTATCATTACTTCGGGATCTTTTGAATGCGAGCCTTCTTTGTACCATGGTCGCTTAACTGTCTCAGTTTTTGATGTATACAGACTCAAAGAGCGTGATGTTGGCACTCCAAGCGCATGCATGTGTTCTTGTGCCAAAAACTCGCGAATACTCGAACGCAAGACTGCACGACCATCGGCTCCACGGCAGTATGGCGTTCTACCGCCACCTTTAAGCTGCATTTCCCAGCGTTTACCGTTTATTACACCCTCAAAGACAGAAACTGCACGACCGTCACCATATCCATTACCAGTTCCAAAGGGACACTGCTGATAGTATTCAGTGCCATAGATAGAAAGAGCATATCCACATGCCCAACCAAACTTACGAATTGGCTCTGGTACTTGTGAGAGGTCACCAGAGAACATACGGACAAAGTCGGTCGATTGCGCTAGACTATCCGAAAAGCCCAGTTCTCTAAATAAATTCTTTCTATGAGTAATATACTGTGACTCTTTGATTGGCGTTGGATTCACTGGGACATAGTGTCCAGTGAAGACTTGTCTCGGCGAGTGGTCGACACCATTTACAGTCGCCTCAGGATCGCAGTTGAGTGTGTCCATTAGCGAGTAGTTTACCAACGATGCTAAATCGCTTAGTGTTTCTACCGTCGTAGAGGCTTGTTTTATATCTTTCATTTTTCTTCCTTATTTAAGAGCAACCACATCCAGTACCACAACTCTCATCAGTTGCATCTGTAGATTCTAAAGTCCAATCATCAGTAGAGTCACAACCAACATCACAACTAACTCCCGTACTACAACCGGAGACTGCCGTAGCGTTTTGTGCTACTCTAATTACAAAAGTATTATCTTCAGCGATTTGCGAATGAAAAGTATGTTGACTACAAAATTCTTCATTCATAAATTCAGCTACAATATTTGCATATTGATATGCTTCTTGCTGTGTTTGAAATGTATTATTATTTGAATATTCACTTTTCTTAAAACATGCGCATTCTTGTTCCATTTGTACTGTATACATAAAGTGTTTCCTTTTAATTATTATATTATGGAAGTATAGTTATTATAATCGCAATAAACATACTTTTAAAAAAGTAATTATTGTTTATAAAAGTTTTTTTACTTTAGCGTTATAAGATTTGAAGGGTTAACACAAATAATGGAGGTTATAGATATTCATAAAGTATTGAAACTTTACATGGGGATGTAATTCTTTTTTTATAAAAATAGGCAGAATTCACTGCCTATTAATAGCCACTTTCTAGTGGTGTTTTTAAAACTTATCCTACTTCACCCTCAACATCTCCGGCTTCTCTATCTTCCATTGATATTTCAGGACGTGATGGTTGATTATTATCAGCGCCATCACCTAGCTTATACAAACTATTTCCTTCATAATGTGCTCTATTAGCATCATCAAATGGAAGATCCCATACTATACAGCCATCTGTCGGGCATGCAGCCTGACAAGCAGGAGTATCATGATCACCTATACACTCGGTACAAGTTGCGGGATCTACATAATAAGTATCCTCACCGGTTGGATTATCATCATCATCAACTATTGAGCTTGTTGGACACTCATCCAAACAAGCATCACACGAAATACATAAATCTGTAATACGAACTGACATTTTATATCCTTTGAATTAAATTCTATAGCAATGTTATCCTCATCAATTTAAAGTTTCATTAAATATTTTTACTAGTTTTGGTTTCAATATATAATTTCCTTGATTAATAAGCTTTTCTCACTTACTTATTCGTGAAATTAGTGGATATACTATGAAGTATATAATAAAAATATTCAAAGAGGATGGCTAGTCATTAAAAGTTTAAAAATTAGAAATTTATTGTACAAGTATGCCAGTGCCACTGAACCAATATTTAGTGGAATAACTTTGGATATTGAAGAAGGTTGGAGTGCTATAACCGGTGTTAATGGTTCAGGTAAGAGTACACTTTTAAAGTTAATTTCCAAAGAGTTAAAAAGTGAAAAAGGAATGATCATAGGTAATGACCTTGTGGTCTATTGCGCACAGAGTACCGAGGTGGCACCTATTGAGCTTGAAGAGTTTATGTATACCTATACCAAAGAAGCATTTCAAATCAGAGACCTTTTAAGGATTGAAGATAGTTGGTTAGGCGTATGGGATATATTAAGTCATGGTGAGCGAAAACGCCTACAGCTAGCAGTGGCCCTTTCTATTCCAAGCGATGTGTTAATGGTAGACGAACCAACCAACCATCTTGATCAAGAATCACAAGCTATAGTCATAGATGCCCTTAAAAGCTATAAGGGCATCGGTATTTTGGTGAGTCATGACAGAGCACTGCTAGACGCTCTCTCTCAGCAGACTATCATGATTAAGTATGGTGAAGTTTTAAAGTATAGAACAACGTTTTCCTTGGCTCAAGAGGCATATGCTCAAACTCTTTCGCATAAGAAAAAAACACTGGACGAGCAAGAACATGAATTTAAAAAACTAGGCAAAACTATTCAGGCGCAAAGAGAACAAGTCTCTCTCGCTAAAAAAAGATTCTCCAAAAAAAATGTCGGAAGATTTGATAGTGCCCAAAAAGAGAAGATAAACGGTGCTATATTAACAGGTAAAGATAAAAAGGATGGGAAGAACCTTCAAACCACTATGACTAAACAGCGTCAGCTCGGTGAAAAAATGGGAACTATTAATAAAGAGTATGCAACAGGCATTAGCTTCGAGGGGAAAATATCTAAACATAATTTCCCCATAGCGGTTGAGAAATCCTGTATCCCACTCTTTGAAACAACTAAACTCTGTTTTCCAAGGTTATCTATAGATGTCGGAGAGAAGGTAGGTATTAGTGGAGAGAATGGTGTGGGTAAGAGTAGCTTTATTCGCTATTTTATAAATAAGGTAAATTTTCAACATGAATGCCTTTATATCCCACAAGAAATCACTGAGGAAGAAGCAAAACAACTTTTTAAGAATGTAGACGAGATGAGCAGTGAAGAAAAAGGTGAGCTTTTTACCCTTATACAGCGTTTAGGATCCGATGCTAAAGCCCTACTCTATAGTACTGTTCCTAGTCCAGGAGAGATCAGAAAACTCTTAATAGCGCAAGGGCTTTTAAAACACCCCTCGCTCATTATTTTGGATGAACCTACCAACCATATGGACTTAGACTCAATTGAGTCTTTGGAGAGTGCTTTAAAAGAGTATACTGGGGCATTAGTATTCATCACACACGATCAAACTTTTTTACAAAATCTAAGCACAAAGTCTTGGATCTTTAAAAAGAATGAAGAGAAACCCTATGAAGTCAATGAGATATTATAATAGTAAAACTTGGCGTCATGCAATATTTCAGTCATCTTTCCTTTATTTATGGAACAATATGCCTAAAGGGGTATAATCATGAATTATATAAGCACCAACTATATTAAACTCAAAATTTTATGGCACTTCCTAAAAAAGAAAATGCTTCGAACTTAAGGAACCTCATGGCTACCAAATCAACCATCAATAAAACTAATTTAAACATAGCGAATATGGATACGAACTACTATGCTGAGCATAGTTTAATCCTAGCACAACATCCATCTGAAAACAACTTGCGTTTAATGGTAAGAATTCTCGCGTTTATTTTCAATGCGAATGAAGATCTAGCTTTCTGTAAAGGAATAGCTCAAGATGATGAACCTGACCTTTGGCAAAAGAACTTAAGCGGAGATATAGAACTTTGGATAGATTTAGGACAACCTGATGAAAAAAGAATTAAAAAAGCTTGTGGTCGTTCCGATAAGGTAATCATCTATACATATCAAGAAGGCATGGCAAATTCTTGGTTTACTCAGAATAAAAAGCTACTCAATAGATTTAAAAACTTAAGTATCGTATATCTAAAAATTGATGGTGACATTGAAGAACTTTGTGAACGCTCAATGGTTCTACAGGCGAATATCAGCGATAATGAGCTGAATTTAATTGCCGGAGAGAGTAGCATATTTATAACAGAGGATATTTGGAAATAACATAAGGTATAGCTATTATTAGTCTACAAGTACAATACCCATCGTTTCAAGTAAAAACAACGCTTCATACCTACTAAATATAGCGCCCTTTAATTGATTCGTTCGTATATTGATTTGAGTGTTAGTTGCATCAGTAAAGTTTGCATACTCAAGTTTAGTATTTTCAAACCAAGCTCCTTTAAAATCACTAGAGCTAAAATCAGCTCCTATAAATGAACCTGACCTAAAATCAACGTCTTTCGAACTACATTTTTTTATCATCAATCTATCTAATATTATTCCAAAGAAATTACTATCGTTTAAAATGCATTCTATAAATTCAATTGGGGCGCTGATGAGTAAACTTTTCCAGTCGCACATTGTCCAGTCTATACCAATCATTTTACATGATACAAAGCTACTCCCACTCACTATACTGTTAGTAAGTTTCATCAGACTTAAATTACAGTTCTCAAAACGACAATCAATAAACCTGCATGAATGAAAAAAAGTCTCGCTAAAATCGCATGAGATAAACGTACACTCTTCAAATTCCGCTTTTTTTATTTTCATTCCACTAAGATCAACTTTTACAAATTCTTCCGCAAAGCAATCAAGATTATCGATAATTAGTTCTTTATTTTTGTTCATTATATTTCCACAATAAGTTTTAGCGCCACTATATCTATTTTTATATAAATATGCATAACCCATATTTCACTTCCCGTTATGCATACTCTAGTTATAATTCTGTAAAATACTTAAAACGAAAATGGAAATGGAAATATTATTATGGATGGAACTAAACGAGTAAATATAAAACACGGAACAAGCGTCGCGATAGTTTTAAAACAAGATCAAGATACGGGAAGATTGACTGATGGAATAGTGAGGGACCTACTTACAAAATCCCCCTCCCATCCACACGGAATAAAAGTCCGTTTAATGAGTGGAGAGGTTGGACGAGTCAAAGAGATTTATTAAATTTTCTACTTCTGAGAAGATTTAACAGCATTGAAAAGATCGTTAAACGCAGTCTCACTAGAGTTTTCAACATCTTTAATTCTTGCAAGTGCTTCTGTATATTTAGCGTCTTTATTTAAACTAATCGCTTCAGCCAACCCTTTATGAATACTAGAGTGTTGGTTTCCAATACTGCCTAAGGCACTATTTCCTTTTAAAATTGTGCTACTAGCTTCTGCAAACCACTTACCGAATCTACAGCTACTTTCATCTTGTATGTCAGTTGTAGTTTGAAATATAAGTGCTTTATATGCTTCAATTTTTAGTCCAATATGGTCTATTTTTCCAACATTCACTTGAAGCTCATCTGTTACATACTGTGTTTTAGACTTTATTCTTCCAGAGTTTTCTACAACGCATTGAACACTTTCATTAAAGACATTTAATATATCATTTACCTTAGAAGCTTCTTCGGTAAAAGTATTGCTAATTTCTATCATAGAACTTGAGTTTTGCTTGAGAGAATTAATATTGATTTCGACTTCGCTTGTCGCTTTTTGCGTTCTCTCCGCTAGTTTGCGAACCTCATCCGCAACAACAGCAAAACCACGGCCATGTTCACCTGCGCGAGCTGCTTCTATCGCTGCGTTTAACGCAAGTAGATTTGTTTGGTCTGATATATCTTTTATAAGGTTAATAATATCAGCTATAGACATAACACTCTCATTTAAAGAGTTAGAATCATCACCTAAAGTATTTGTATACTCTTGTATTTTATCTACACTTCTAGCTATCTCTGAAGTCTCTTTTTCTACATCTATCATCTTTTGGGTTGTTTGAGTATTTAACTCATTAATATCTTTTAACATTGTCATTGGACTATCAACTGTTTTTTGTAAAAAATTATTTCCATTTTCATAACCATCAAGAAGAATATTTACAAACTCTTTTTGCTTAGTGTCTACAGATTCAATAGGTTTCTTAGCATTTTGTAGTTCACGCTTTAAATCTTCTATTTCCGATAGATAGTTGTTAACCTCCATTCTATGTTTATTATTTAATTCATCAATTTTTTTCTTACTACCAAACATTATATATCCTCTGTAACATTAATTATTTTTTATTGTATCAGTTAGATTGTTAAAAAAGTCTTGCTCTGTCTTTGCTAAAAGCTTTTATATGAATAGAACGGCCATCACTAACTTTGACGAAACTCACATAAAATTTTCTAATAACTTCCACTTTCAACTTAGATTTATATTTCATTCAATATAATATTTTGTTATATCAAAAGCACACAAGGATTTATTATGGGTACTATGTTGTTAGTGATGGCCGCAGGGCTTACGTTTAGTCTTATCGTTTTCTTTATTTGTGAGGAAAAATCTTTAAAAGACGCTGACTTCTCAGATATGAAAGGTCTATTTACTCAAGAACTTCAAGCTTCTGCATGTATAGGCCAGTTCCATACTGTTCGTTATCTACTTGTCTATCTTGTAGTACTTCTGATTTTTGATTTAGTAATTGCGAATCTAGTATTTTTACCTAACGAGTTTGCTATACAAGAAATACTCGCATATACATTTATACCATCTCTAGTTGGTTCTTGGATTATTTTACTTGTTAAATGGACATATCAGCCTGTTATAAAACTTGCTTCTTCATTTATGTATGGTGCCGGATTTATAGGGGCTGCTAGTATTGCCTTTGGAATTACATACTTTATACGCTAACACTCTTAAATGGTATTATTATTGCTATAATTATAACAAAGTTTTAGCAAGGTGATATATGGCTGATATAGATGAAGAGATAATCATAATTGAAGATAGTGACGCTTTAGCGGATCAACTGTCTTCTGATGATGAAATATCTCAAGAACAACCCTCTAAAAACAATAAAATAACCATCCTATTTATCTCTTTTGGACTTCTATTAGTTCTTGTTATTATCATAATAGTTTTAACACTCAATACTTCAAAGAAAACTGAAGTCATGATGGACATAAACATTTTAGATGAAAAACTCGAGCAAAGAGCAACTCCCACTATTGAACCAAGTAAACTTGAAAATATGATCGCTAAAGCTAACTATCTGTACACAAATGGTTCAAAGAGCAAAGCCCTTTTTATGTATGAAAATATTGCGCAATATAGTGAAGCAATTTCAGAGTACAACTTAGGTGTAGCTCAATTAAAAAATGAACAATATAAGATGGCAGTTAAAACATTCTCAAAAGCCATAAAGAATGATGAGAAGCGTTGTGTCAGTGCAATTAATGCTGCCGTATGCTCATTGCACTTAAATGATAAAGAAAGCTTTCATTATTATATTGACTTGGCCTATGCTTATCTTCCACATGAGATCAACTCACCTTTATATTCCTACTACTACACTCTCATAAACTACTATAATCAAAATTATTTCAATGCTTTAAACTCACTAAAAAACACAACGTCTAATGAATACCCAGTAGTGCAACAGAATCTTGGTGCTACGATTAACGCTCTATTTAACAATGATTATGCAGCGATTGAAATTATGGAAAAGAACCTTAATAGAGTTGAAGACTTTAGCCTAGGACTTTTATATGCAAGGGTTGGTGATTTACACTTAGCTTTGGAGCATCTACAAAAAGCGGTTACACATAATATTCAGCCAATAAAAGCGCAACTTGCCATAGGTCTAATTAATTTAAAACTAGGAAACTTAAATACTGCATCTACGCAGATTAAAACTTTAACAGATGCATACCCAGATAAAGTATATCTTCACTACCCTATCACGGTCAAACTCAAAGAATCTCTTTTTGATACAACAAAAGCACAAAAGCTCTATAGAGATAAACATTCAAATTCTAAAAATACAACCTATCACAAAATATTCTCTTTTTCTCCCTATAAAGTCTTTAACGCAAACCAAACAATTAGTTATATACGAAAAGGAAATGCAAATATCTATATAGATAATATCCAGAATGCGCAAGAGTATCTTAAAACAAGTTCTTCTTCTTCTAATGTGAACCTAGGTATTACAAGAGCTATAAAAAAAGCTCTTGCTCTTAAAATTAGAGAGGCGAATCAAGACCTTATCGGTCTCATTAAATTACAACCAAAACACTCTATTTTGCATTATAACTTGGCACTCACTTATGCTCAACTTGGAAACAATAAAAAAGCAAATGAACACTTTCTAAGATCCTACTACTTAGATTCTAAGAATTACCTAGCCGGTATTTATGCTGTAATGACAAGCCAACTCATTAACAAAGATTCTCAAAAACTAAAATCAATTTTGAGTGACTCTATATTTAATGAAATTGACAGCGAAGAGAAGAGTCTCTATTCAACCCTTTTAAATATCTCACAAAACAACTATATCGCTTCTGTAAATTGGTTAGATAATAGTTACAGACAAAAACCTTTGTACTTAGTTATTAGTAGTCTTATTTCCTTAAAACTCAACAGATATTCAAGTGCGAAAAAATCAACTGAGCAACTTACTATTTTACTTCCTGGTGATATATTGCCTCACCTTATGTACATAGATGCACATTTCTCAGATTTAACACCTATAAAATATGCGAGGACTGTCCTAGAATATCTAAATAAACAGAAATTTCATTTTAATGATTTGTATTATGGTTCCGCTATTACGCGTTTTTTATATATTCAACAAAATTTAATTATTGGAAAATTATATTATTTAAGAGAACAACTAAAATCTGCATTAGAGTCAACAAGTCAATCTACATATGAGATTGAGAGTGCGTTGGCATTAGCCTCCCTGTTTGATCAACAGTTTGAAGAGTCTTACTCTCTTTATAATAATCTAATAGATGAGTTAAAAATCCAAGACTCTGACACGCTATTTTTAGGAGCGGTTGCTTCTACCGCAGCTGAGCACCATCAGAATGCCATCGCGCTTTTAGAACTTTCTAAACTAAAGAATGGTGACTTCTATGAGAGTAGATATGCATTAGCGCTTTTATATATGGAAATTAAAAATAATGAGGGTGCGAGTATTCAGTTAGCAAAGATTAAAAAAGATGGATATATATCAGATTATTTTGACTTTGATATAAATACAAAAGAGTTACTATTTAATAGATCAAGAGAAATAACCAAGTAGGCTCTCTGAAGCCTTTAAATCACTTCCCACACTTACATTCAATCTAAAGTTATTTGGAATATATAGTGTTGTGATTGTGTTATTAACAAAGCCATATCTAGCCGTTTGGTACACTTCCTCAGATACTCTTATATCTATAAATAAAGGGATCAAACTCTCTTTTAATCTATGTATAACCTTAACTCTATCAGCGTTATTATTTACAAATGTTAGACAAATAGTCTCATTCAAGTCTAAATGAAGAGTACTTTTTCTCGCTACTTTTGTGCCTTTCGTATAATATATAGATTCAACTTTTGCACTCATTGGTGCTCTTAAAATTCCTACATCAAAGATTGAACTATCAATTTTGATCCTATACGCAAACTCTGAGTTATCTATTTCCTCAATAGACAGCACAATTCCATCAACAGGTGAGAGAAGAGAAGATGACTCAAATACTGGAAATAAACGCTCAGGATTTCTAAATATAAAAATAAATATTCCTGCCAACAATAAAGAAATAAACGCTAATATATTTAAAGAAAAAACATATAATATAATACTAGCGCTAAGGGATATACTTATATATTTCCAACCATCTTTATAGAGTACAAAAAGATTGTTGTTAGCCATTACTTCTCTTTTGCATCACTCATTGAAGCATCAACTTTTAGTTCTTCACTTATTTCATCAATAGTTTCAACTAGTTTACTTTCCATATTATTTTCTTTTTCAAAGTCTAGGATAATGTCTCGTACGTCATCACCGGAAATATTCTCTTTTTTATACAATAGTGCAACCATACCTTCGATTGCGTCTCTATACTCTTCTAATCTAGCAAGAACAGCCTTATATCTATCATCTAATGAATTTTTTATAAACTCGTCCATATTCTCAGCCATCTTTTCACTATATTCACGAGAAGCTTGTTGCCCTCCTCCAATAAATGACTGTCTACTCTTTTCTAAAACCATTAAGCCAGCTATATCACTCATTCCGTATGTTTGCACCATTGACTTTATGATATCCGTCGCGCGTTCAAGGTCATTTCCCGCACCCGTAGAGATCTCACCGATAAAGACTTCTTCCGCAGCTCGTCCACCTAGTAAAACATCCACTTCCGCCCATAATTCATGGCGTTGCATCATGAATCTATTTTCTTCTGGCTTGTTTAACGTATAACCAAGTGCTGCAAGTCCACGTGGCACAATAGATACTTTAGATACTCTTTTGGCACCAACAGTAGTCTCAGCAAGAAGAGCGTGCCCACTCTCATGATATGCCACTATCTTTTTCTCTTTAACGTTTATACGACGGGATTTTTTTGCAAGTCCAGCTATGGCACGTTCTACCGACTCAAAAAGATCTTTTTGTTTTACAGTTTTCTGGCTTTTTCTTCCCGCAAGGAGAGCTGCTTCATTAATAATATTTGCTAAGTCCGCACCAGCTAAACCTGCTGTTAAACGAGCTATTTCATCAATCTCAACTTCATCATCAATTTTAACGCCTTGCATATGAACTTTAAGTATTTTAATACGACCCTCGAAGTCTGGCTTATCAACAAGAACTTGTCTATCAAAACGTCCAGGTCTGAGAAGTGCTTGATCTAAAATCTCCGGTCTGTTAGTAGCTGCTAATATTATAATTGGCGTATCCGTACCAAAACCATCCATTTCAGCTAAGAGTTGATTTAAAGTTTGTTCTCGCTCATCATTTCCACCCATATTCGCGCCAGATGCGCGACTCTTACCAATAGCATCAATTTCATCTATAAAAATAATACTCGGTGCGTCTTTTTTTGCTTGCTCAAACAGGTCACGAACGCGCGCGGCACCAACGCCAACGAACATCTCTATAAAAGAAGAACCTGTAACCGAGAAGAAAGGAACTTCCGCTTCTCCGGCTACCGCTTTTGCAAGAAGAGTTTTACCCGTACCAGGAGAACCAACGAGAAGCACTCCTTTAGGAATTTTTGCGCCTATTTCTACATAACGAGCAGGATACTTCAAAAAGTCAACTATTTCTTGAACTTCTTCTTTCGCTTCTTCAACACCTGCCACATCATCAAATCTTGTTTTTGGTTTTTCTGAATTTACCATCTTTTTAGATTGGCCCATTCCTAAAAGTCCGCCACCCATATTTTTTTGCATACGTCCGGCAAAAAACATCCAAATAGCGATGATAATGAGAAATGGAAATAACCAACCAAACATTTCAGTAAACCAGTTTGTCTCACTAAATCCTTCATACTCTATACTCGCCTCATCAAGAGCCTCAACAAGTTTTGTATCGCCTTTTACAATTCTAGTTGTATATATATTCAAACCATCGGCGGATGTTGCTTTTATATAACTTTGACCTATTTCAACCTTAGCTACACTTTTAGATTGCACAAGTGCTTTGAGTTCCGAGTAGCTTACTTGTTTAACCTTTGAAGCTGCTCCAAGAGCTGAGCCATTTGCTCCTCCCTCGCCAACCATCATCTTAAATACAATTATAATTACAACTGAAAAAATTGCAAATGTTATAAGTGGATTTTTATTAAAAAAATTATTATTATCGTTTTTATTATTTTTGTTTTGCATATTTTTATTATCTCTTTTTTATTATTTTTGTTTTTTCAAAATAAATGTCACCCATTCATCTTCTACTATTTTCTCTATTATTTCACAATCTTTGTAAAAACTCAACACTTTACTTTCATACTTGTCTAAAATACCTGAAAGAACTAATACGCCATCTTCTTTGAGTGCTTTTTTTAAATCATTCGCAATAAAGGTAAGAACGTCCGCCACTATATTTGCTACGACAACATCATATCTTTTATTTACTACAGAAGAGGAACCTTCCCATATACTCTGAAATTTCAAGTTGTTTAACTTCGCATTTTCTATGGAATTTTCAACTGATATAATATCTGTGTCACAGGCGTCTACTTTTGCGCCTAGTTTCATAGCGGCAATACCTAGTATACCACTACCGCAGCCTACGTCTAAAACATCAACACCATCTTTAACATACTTTGAAATTGCCCGAAGCGAAGAAGCTGTTGTTGGGTGGTGTCCAGTTCCAAACGCTAGTGCTGGATCTATAACTATGTTAATGAGTTCAGTATGTGGTTCATCCCAAGTTGGATGAATATAAAACTTATCAATTGCTAGAGGTTTGATACTTTCTTGGTAGGATTTTACCCAGTCACTATTTTGTAATTTTCTTTGTACGCATTCAAGTTCTATATCTATTTTCAGCGCTTTTTCCAAGGCTTCACAAAACTGTTCTAGTCCCCATATAATAGTGTCAAGTTCCTCTTCACTTCTAATAATGAAACCATTATCAGTTTCTTCAAAACCTATGGGTATTGTATCTGATAAAAAGTCTGAAAAAAGAGGATGATGTGAGGAAACAGTAACTACTAACTCGAAATAATGCTCTTGCATTACTCCTCCGAAATACCCATTACAGCACCAAGTTTCTCTTTTAAAACTTGTGGTGTGAATGGTTTAACTATATAATTGTTTACTCCGGCTTTAAGAGCTGTAATAACTTCAGTTTTTCCGCCTTCCGTTGTAACCATAATGATTGGCATGTCATCAAAACGGTCATCTGCACGTACTTTTTTAACAAGTTCAAGACCATTCATTTCCGGCATATTCCAGTCAGTAATTAGCATGTCAACATCTGGATTAGCGTTAATCTGCTCCCAACCTTCAACTCCATCAGCACCTTCAAGGATATCTTTATATCCAAGGCGAGCTAGAGTGTTTTTTATAATACGACGCATTGTAGAACTATCATCAACCACAAGTAATTTCAATTGAAATCCTTTCTATATATAATTTGCAAATATTTTGTATTCTAATAATACCTAAAACTTCTTTATTTTATTATTAATCAAGTAATTTAAACATCTTTGGAAGGTCTAATTTTCCCTCATAATATGCTTTACCAATGATAACACCATCAACTTCTTTAGTCTCAATAAGCTTTTTTATATCTTCCTCATCTTTGACCCCACCACTGGCAATTGTACTTACTCCGCTCGCGCGTGCTATATCTAAAGTAAATTGGACGTTTACACCCGCTAGAGTACCATCTTGACCAACATCCGTACAGATTATAGCTTCAACGCCCGCATCGGCAAACTCTTTAGCTAGGTCAGTTGCTTTCATAGTAGAAACCTCACCCCAGCCTTCAACGGCGACATAACCATCAATTGCGTCAATTCCAACAGCTATAGGATACTTTGCTGCCATATCTCTTACGAACTGTGGATTTTTAACAGCGATTGATCCTAAAATAATTCTATCTATTCCTATTTTCAACATCTTTACAATTGTAGCTTCATCGCGAATACCGCCACCAAGTTCTAGTTTTACATTACAATTTTCTCGGATTTTTATTATCTCTTCTAAGTTTTTAGGCTCACCTGCGAATGCGCCATTTAAATCTACTAAATGGACCCACTCCGCACCCATTTCTTCAAATTTTTTCACCAATGACCATGGCTCATCTGAGTAAATCTTTGCACTGTCCATAAGCCCTTTTGTTAGGCGTACCGCTTTTCCATCTTTTAAGTCTATCGCTGGGTAAAGTGTCATATTTGTAACTATCCTTGTTTATAAATCAATAAAATTTTTGAGTATTTTTAGACCATTTTCATGGCTTTTTTCTGGATGAGGCTGAATCCCCATAATATTGCCATGCGCTACCGCTGAAGTAAATTCATACCCATAATTTGTTTGTCCTATGATATCGTTTTTGTCAGCGCATATCACATGGTATGTATGAACAAAGTATAAATAATGTTCTTCATCTAAATTAGCAAAGAGTGGATGTTCTTTTGTAAACATTCTGTTCCAGCCCATATGTGGTATTTTAAGAGGTTCACTAAACTTACTACTGTCAAATGCTTTTACATGACCTTTTATAAGTCCTAAGCCTTCATGCTTTCCAAATTCTTCAGAAGATTCAAAAAGTAGTTGCATACCAAGACAGATGCCTAGCATATACTTTCCACTTGCGGCGTACTCTCGTAAAGGCTCTACCATGTTACGCTCTTTAAGATGTTCCATAGCATCTCCAAACGCACCAACACCAGGTAGAATTAATTTATCATAATCTTGAAACTTACTAGGGTCGCTTTCTATAATTGTTTGGCAACCAAGTTTTGCAAAAGCGTTTTGAACACTCGCTAAATTTCCCATATTGTAATCTACAATAGCTATCATTAAATTTCTCTATTATGTTTAGTTTTTGTAAAATGTATGTAAATTGCCAAACTTATTAGGAGCATTGACACTCCTCCAATAATATACATAGCGTTGAGAAGGTGATTTGGATCGGTTATCGCAAACTTAAAGACGAGCATTAGCGCTTCTATAGAAAGTGCGATAATAATTGATCCTAAAAATTTCACCATTGTTTTATGTGTTCCAGTGACCTGCTGCTCTTTTGCCTGTCCTAGAACTTCTTCTTCAATAAGTGTCTTCACTAAATCAAATATGGCTAGAGAAAGGGTTAACAAAATCGTTGCTTTAAACATTGCGTCAATGGCTATATGAGAAACACTAATTTCTTTTACGAAAAAGCTCTGGATACCATTTATAAATAGCAATAACGCAACGGCAAAAAGAGCAAAAGCAAAAATCGCATAAGAGTATTTAAAAAATTTAGAGAAAAATGTATCACTCTTGCTAAGATGGGAAACTTTTACCACTTCTCCAAGTGGCATATCCAAACATGCTACAAATAACAATTCTCCCTTTTCATCAAAAATAGGCACAGATGCGGTAACTGTTAAATTTCTTGTTATAAGAGATGGATATGGGTCGGTAATAGTACATCTCTCTTCTCTAGCTGCTCTATAATAGTATGCTCGATCCGCCCGTATTTTGCCTATGTCTTCCTTTATTTCTTTTGTAGCCGTATAAGTTGGGGAAACTTGTATCCCTTTATTATCAAGAAGATAAACACCATCACAACTCTCTAAATCGCCTTTTATCTTTAATAAACGCGGCATTATCATCTCTTGACTAATAGAAGGTAATCCATTTGGAATATTTTTAGAAAAAAGATAGCAAAAGTATGCTCTAGCCTTAGTACGGCCTTCTGAAAAGTTTTGTATGTCTGATGGGAACATGGGCTTCACCTTAATAATATTTAATCAAATTATATCGTACAAATAAGGAATATAGCAACAAGATGAAATAAGCGGTTAATTTTATAAGATATAATGTCATCAATGAATCAAGATATTAAAAAAATTGCCATTGTGAGACTCTCTGCTCTTGGTGATATAGTCAACAGCGCTATAGTTTTACAGTTCATACACAAAAAATACCCTTTTTGTGAGATTGACTGGATAGTAGAAGAGGTTTTCTCGTCTCTGTTAGAAAATCATAAACACCTTGCTAATGTTAAAACTCTCAATATTAAAAAACTAAAAAAAGAGAAGAGTATTAAGCTTCTACGAGAAACACTGCGAGACATTTCTTCTTTTGGTCCCTATGATATTATTATTGATATGCAAGGGCTTATAAAGTCTTCTATCGTTTCTAAACTACTGGGTAAAAACACTTATGGGTTTGATAAAAATTCCATACGAGAACCTCTAGCATCACTTTTATATACAACAACGATTAACATTCCATATGAAGAAAATGTCATCAAACGCAATACAACTTTAGTAGCCAAAGCTCTTTCATTTGAAATAAATGAGCGGATGATTTTAGACAAAGAGCCTATTTTTGAGATTACAAAAACATTTAACCTTCCCACAGATAAAAAGAACATTGCGTTTATAGTCGGTGCTTCTTGGGAATCTAAAATATACCCCAAAGAACTTCTTGTAAAAATCTGTAATGATTTAAAAGAAAACTGTCATATAATCTGGGGAAATACTATCGAAAAAGCAAATGCCGAGTGGATTTGCGCACACTCTGACTTTGCTACTCTCGCTCCAAAACTGGCACTGAACGAACTTGTTTCTTTTATCTCTTCTATGGATTTACTCATAGGTAACGATACGGGACCAACGCATATGGCTTGGGCTCAAAATATTCCTTCTATTACTCTTCTAGGTCCAACGACTCGCCGAATGATTTGTGAAACGCCACAAAATATTGGTATCAAGTCATCTTCCGTTGTAGATATTTTAAAAATTGATAAAAATGATTTTTCAATCAAAGATATCGCCTATACGGATGTCCTTGAAAAAGCAAGAGGGCTTCTATATGGGATATAAACTTTTACTCTTTCTAGAAGTTGTTTTAATGGCTCTCCCAAAAAGTTTTAGAAAATCTTTTTTTATACTTTTGGCAAATATAGGTTATAGAACCTCAGCTAGATACCGTAAGGTTGCAAGAGATAATTTAGATTTTTTATTTGCACAAAAGATGAGTGATGAGGAAAAAGAATCCATTGTAAAGTATAGTTTTAAAAATCTTCTTCTCAACTTTCTCCATGTTATGGAACTTAGGAATATGTCTTTAGAAGAGTTAGAACGCAAAATAACAGTTACAAATAAAGAAGCTGTTGATAAAATACATGCCGAGGGTAGAGCTGTTATATACATAACTTCGCATTACTCTTCTTGGGAACTAGGTGGTGCTTCGCTTGGTGCCTTTGTAGAACCTCTTGGGGCTGTTTATAAAAGAATGAAAAATCGTGTGTATGAAGAATGGCTCTTAGAGGGTCGCGCGCGATTTGGAAACACTAACCTTGAAAAGAGTGGTGTAGTAAAACCTCTTATCAAACTTATCAAACAAGGTAAAGCGAGTGGGATTCTTATTGATACAAATATCAGTCCTAAAGAAGGAGTAAAAGTTCAGTTTATGGGTAAGACCATCAACCAGACCTATTCTCCAGCATATCTCGCTAGAAAATTCAATGCGGCGATAGTACCAGTGACAATACGTACTGATGATGAAGAAAACTATACACTCATGATATATGATGAAATTCCTGTACAAAAAACAGACGATGAGAAGAAAGATATACTAAACGCGACACAACTTCAGGCAGATTGGTTATCGGGCCTTATCACCAAAGAACCAAAGTTTTGGTTTTGGCTACATAGACGTTTTAAAAATGAGTATCCAGAGATATACTCGTGAGGAATGCCATTTCAAAGCATTTTTACTCGTGAGGAATGCCATTTCAAAGCATTTTTATCACTAGTTATTTCTCTTTACACTCGAGAGAACGCGCCTCAAATAATGTTAAGATTGTAAGAAAGAACGCAGTAATCGCAGGCCCGAGAATCATTCCCCAAAACCCGAAAGTAGTAAGTCCAGCTAGAATTGCGAAGAATATGACAAGCTCATTCATCTTTGCGTCATCATCGTCTAATAAACATTGATTTATCCATTTTATAATCATTGGTTTTATAAAGGTGTCTGCAACAATAGAGATAACCACAATAGAATACACAGCGATGAAAATAGCGTTTGCTGTCTCTCCAATTGAAAACTCATAAATCATAAATGGAAGCCACATTAAAGTACCACCAACAACTGGAATAAGAGAAGCAAACCCATACATAATTCCAAATAAAAGACCATTATAACCCATAAGAGAAATCACTATTCCAAACAGAAAACCCTCAAACATGGCGGTAGCAATAATAGAGTAAAAAACAACACTCATCACCGAAGAGAGTTCTTTTGCTAAGATAGTACTCTCTTCTACTGACATCTGCACTACGCGTTTTAGGTAGCCAATGATTGTGTCTCCATTATATTGGGAAAAGAAGTAAAAAATGATGACTAAAAAAGCGTTCTTAACAAATCCAGCGCTAAATGAACCTATGATACCGGCATTTTCCAGTGCGTTTTCACTCAATGTAGTCATATTCACATCATGAAGCGCATTCGTAAAAAAAGGCTTTAAAAATTGTAAATATTCTGGAGGAGTGGCGATAAAACTTTGAATGGTGATTTCTATTTTTTTTATCATCTCTGGAGATATACTGTTAAGCTCTATAGTTAACGTGGCTAAAAAATACCCCAGTGGAGCGAAAAAGAGTACCGCTAAAAGAAAACTAGAGCTAAGTGCCGCTATGAATCTATTTCCAAGAACATTTTCTAAATAGTTTTGGATATTTGAAGTGGATATGGCAAGAAGTGCCGCTATTGTAATAACTAATAGAAATGGAGTATAGAGTAAATACATCCAATAAAGCGAAGTAGCAAATAGTATTGCTATTAAGTATTGTGGTTTCATTAAAATATTGTCCCGTCTGAATTTACATAGTCTATATTTAAAACATCATAAGTAGCCCGTGTCGCACGTCTCCCCTTTGCTGTTCGCTCAAGGTAACCATTCGCTATTAAGTAAGGTTCAAGTACGTCTTCAACAGTTCCTTCATCCTCACTAAGTGAAGCAGCAATGGAACTTAACCCCATAGCCCGCCCTTTAGCGGCAACTAAAAGGTTTAGTAGACGTATATCCATTTCATCAAAACCATGTGAATTAATTCCTAGCTCGTTAAGTGCGTAAGATGTTCTTTTATGGCTGATATCTTCTTCATTAGCCACATCCGCGAAATCTCTCACACGTCGTAATAAACGCAGGGCTATACGAGGTGTTCCACGACTGCGTTTAGAGATTTCCACAGCTGCTTCTTTTGCTATATTTTTTTCTAGTTTATTAGAGGCCTGTGAAACTATTTGCGCTAATTCCTCAGAAGAATAGAACTGCATACGAAAACTCATACCAAATCTATCTCTAAGTGGATTTGAAAGCATTCCTGCGCGAGTTGTCGCCCCTATAAGAGTAAAACGAGGAAGGTCTATTTTTACTGTTTGAGCAGCAGGACCACTTCCTATAATAATATCTATACGATAGTCTTCCATGGAGGAATAAAGTATCTCTTCAACAGCTGGACTCAGACGATGAATCTCATCTATAAAAAGGATATCCCCCTCTTCTAGATTTGTCAAAATTGCCGCTAAATCGCCACTTTTTTCTATCATAGGAGCAGTTGTTACTTTTATGTTTGTATTCATCTCATTTGCAATGATAAGAGCAAGTGTAGTTTTACCAAGTCCTGGAGGTCCATAAAAAAGGACATGGTCAAGGGCTTCCTCGCGTTTAATCGAAGCTTTTATGAAAACGCCAAGATTTTTTTTAATCTGTTCTTGCCCTATATATTCACTCCATGCGTCAGGTCGAAGTGTAACTTCATTAGTTTGTTCTTCTATATCGAAAGTTTCTATCTCAACAATTCTTTCCATTAGTAGGTGTGTTCCTCTTTTGGAAATTCTCCATTAACAACTTCTTGTGCATAATCAGATAAAGCGCTTCGCACTAAAGTCGCTCCATCCATATATTTTTTTACAAACTTAGGTGTAAATTCTTCAAAAAGTCCCAACATGTCAGAGAAAACAAGAACTTGTCCATCTACGTCTTTCCCAGCGCCTATACCTATAACGGGAATACTTACTGAATTTGCCACTGCTTTAGCGACTTCAGCTTTTACTCCTTCAATAACCATACAAAATGCTCCAGCTTTTTCTATAGCTTTTGCGTCTATAATGAGGCTTTCTTTCTCTTCATCTGTCTTACCCTTGACTTTATACCCACCTTCACTACGAACTGACTGTGGTAAAAGTCCTATATGTCCACAAACAGCTATGGCGTTATCAGTTAAATGTTTTACAATATGTGCTTTATCCTGGCCACCCTCGACTTTAACGCAGTCCGCTTGAGTCTTTTGAAAAACTGCTATTGAGTTTTTTAAAGCTTCATCTTTGTTTATATAAGTTCCAAAAGGCATATCACAAATAACAAAACTCTCTGGAGCACCTGCGCATACTGCGTTTGTATGGTAAATCATCTGCTCTAAAGTAGCGCTAATAGTGTCACTTTTACCTGCAAAACTCATGTTTAATGAATCTCCGACTAAAATCATATCTGCGCTTGCCGATAATAACTTAGCAAATAACGCGTCATAGGCGGTTATCATAACTAAAGGTTTTTGACCTTTTGATTTTTTTATAGAAGATATAGTTAATTTTTTACTCATTTGAAAACTCTTTTTTAAATTAATACATGTATTTTAACTAAATATTGCTATAATAGTAACAATATAGGAGAATTATTTAATGGGTGTAAGAAGCGATTTAGAAGCTAACTTTGATTTTGAGATTGTTGATGAATTCTTAGACCACTACTCTATGATGGTAGACAGTATGGAAGTAATGATAATTGATCTTTCAAAACCAAATATGTATAAGAGAAGTATTAATGAGCTCTTTCGTATTTTTCACAACATTAAATCAGCATCTGGCTATTTAAAAATAATACCAATGCAAAAGCTTGCTTCATTTGTTGAAGATGAGTTAGAAATTCTTAGAGAAAAAGAAGTTCCCGTTACTGATGAGACCACTGACTGGTTACTTGCCATCAGTGACACTTTTTCTAATTGGCAAAATGATCTCAGAAAAGACAATTCACTAAGTAAAATAAAATACGATCTCCTTAAAATCCCCGACTTGGAAGCATAAAATTTGAAAAATTTAGTAGCATATATAACTTCTGGTTTTCCAGAAAAATCATTTACAATTGACCTTGCTCTGGCACTTGGGGAGAGTGGTGTTGACAGCATAGAATTTGGTGTTCCTTTTTCTGATCCTGTTGCCGACGGCCCTCTTATAGAAAAAGCAAATCATAAAGCTCTTGAGCTTGGTTTCAAGTTTTCTGATCTTTTAGAGATATCTAAAGAAGTCGCTCCTAAAGTAGATACACTATGGATGGGTTACTTTAATAGTTTTTATCAACAAGATATGCAAAAATTGATTCCACTAGCAAAAGAGCTCGGTGTTTCTGGACTTATCATACCGGATCTACCTCATGAAGAGGCGCTTCTATACAGTGAGCTTTTTAAGCAAAACGGTGTTTCAAACATCTCTTTTGTAGCCCCAACGGATTCCAAAGAAAGAATAAAAAAAATTATAACTGATGCGCAGAAGTTTATATATATGGTTGCATATACCGGTATAACAGGTTCAGGAGTGAGCGAAGATCTACAGCCATTTTTAAACTCTATAAAAGAGTATACTCAAACACCAACTTTTGTTGGTTTTGGAGTCAATGCGGCAACTGCTA
>CAWUTM010000085.1:0-22935 GCA_963925755.1 uncultured Sulfurimonas sp.
ACAATGTCAGTGGCTTCACTGGCTACTGCTCACTGGAAGAGTACTTTATCCGTGGCGAAAAGAATGAGCGTATTATCGTAGGGCTCAAAGAGCTTTATGATCTTCAAGATTTAAACAACTACATTCAACCTGAACGCGATTTACAGTTTAACTACCTTGGTATTAAAACACTTTATGACCGTTACCTTATCAAAGATAAACAAGGTAAGCCTATCGAGCTTCCACAGCAGATGTTCATGGGTATTGCTATGTTTCTCGCTCAAAAAGAGAAAGATTGTCAAGCATGGGCTAAAAAGTTTTATGACATTCTTTCTAAGTTTGAAGTTATGGCAGCTACACCGACTCTCTCCAATGCTCGTACGCTCAGACATCAATTAAGCTCTTGCTACATTGGAAGCACTCCTGACAACATTGAAGGCATCTTTGATACCTACAAAGAGATGGCAATGCTTTCTAAATTTGGTGGCGGTATTGGTTGGGACTGGACAGGTATTCGTTCAATGGGTTCATTTATTGATGGACACAAGAACGCGGCAGGCGGAACAGTGCCATTTCTTAAAATCACAAATGACATCGCCATAGCGGTTGATCAACTAGGAACAAGAAAAGGCGCTATCGCTGTTTATATGGAACCATGGCATATTGACATTAACGACTTTTTAGACCTTAAGAAAAACTCTGGGGAAGAGCGTCGTCGCGCTCATGATTTATTTCCTGCAATGTGGCTCAACGACATCTTTATGCAAAGAGTGCAAGAAGACGCTATCTGGACGCTTTTTGACCCATACGACACAAGAGAACTAACAGAATTATATGGTGAAGCATTTAACAAACGCTACCGTGAACTTGAAAATGATGACAGCATCATAAAAGAAAAAGTAAAAGCTAAAGATTTATGGAAAAAAATTCTTACATCTTACTTTGAAACAGGTTCTCCCTTCCTTTGTTTTAAAGACAATGCTAACCGCGCTAACCCAAATGATCACTTTGGTATTATACGTAGTTCTAACCTTTGTACGGAAATTTTTCAAAACACACAGCCTAACCATTACAAAATAAAGTTCGTTTTTGAAAATGGTGAAAGCGTTAGTTATGAAGAAGATGAAATAGTAAAAGTAGATAGTGGCATAGAAAAACCTGCGAAGAAAGTAACCGCGTTAGACTCACTTGGTGGACTTCCTATTTTTGTAGTCGAAAAAGAAAAAGTTGATGGTTCAACGGCTGTGTGCAACCTTGCGTCAATCAACCTATCACGAATAAATACAAAAGAAGATATAAACCGAATTGTTCCTACTGCCGTAAGATGTTTGGATAACGTTATAGACCTAAACTTCTACCCAGTTGAAAAAGTAAAACGCACAAACATGAAAAGTCGTTCTATTGGTCTTGGCGTTATGGGTGAAGCTCAAATGTTAGCAGAGCATGCGATAGAGTGGGGTTCACAAGAGCACTTTGACAAGATTGATGAAGTTATGGAAGCTGTTTGTTATAACACTATATCCGCTTCTTCAGACTTAGCGAAAGAAAAAGGTCAGTACCCAGAATTTCCAGGAAGCAAATGGAGTAGAGGTATATTTCCTCAAGACCATGCAACGGCAGAGGTTATAAACCTTGTAGATCGTGGTGGACTTTTCGCTTCGACATATGAGTGGGAAAGTTTGCGAACTAAGGTAAAATCTCAAGGAATGAGAAATGGTTACCTAATGGCCGTTGCGCCTACAAGTTCAATTTCTATTTTAACTGGAACAACTCAAGCTATTGAACCTGTATTTAAGCGCAAGTGGTTTGAAGAGAATCTTTCAGGACTTATTCCCGTAGTTGTTCCTAAACTTTCATCTGAGACTTGGGCTTACTACACTCCCGCGTTTGATTTAAACCAAACGTTACTTATAAAAGCAGCTGCAATCCGTCAAAAATGGATAGACCAAGGACAATCTTTAAATATCTTCATCTCTCTTGATAAAGCAAGTGGAAAATACTTAAATGAAATCTATATGCTCGCTTGGAAACTTGGATTAAAATCTACATACTATCTGCGTTCACAATCTCCTGAAGTGGCAAGTGATGTAGAAGATAGAAGTATGGAGTGTGTTGGTTGTCAATAGGCATCGACTTAGAACGCTTCGAAAACTTTAAAGACGCAGAATTTCGTTCACTCGAAGTTCTCTCCTCAGAGCAACTAACAATAACTTTTGCGGTTCAAGATAAGGCAAGAGAGTTTGACTGGATAACACTCTCTCTAGAATTTTCCGGTATAACCGATGCTAAACTGCTTCAAGAATCAAAAATGAAACTTATCAATCTTAGCGACGGTATAAATATTATAAAAACCGATACTGGGTTTGCATTTGGAATTGGAGAGTGCTATAATATATCAAATATACAAAGCTCTGTTTGCTATATACTCTATACGAGTCTAAAATACAAAGAGGGATTATTTTAAAAGGATAGTTTATGAGTTATGACGTTCGTGGTGAGATTCTAGGTTTTGCCGATACAGCTAGTGTAAATATAGTAGAGATTGATGACCTTTTTTCAACAATGGTTGACACAAACAATGATAATATCTCTTTTACAATTGTAAATCCATATATGTTAAGAGAGTATTCATTTGATATTCCCTTAGACATAAAAGTACTTTTAGAGATTAATGAAACTTCTAAATTAACTGTTTATAATATTTTAGTTATACAAAAGCCTTTAGAAAATTCGACTATAAACTTCTTAGCGCCTATCATCATAAATGAAGATAATAAAAAACTTGCGCAATTTATTCTTGAACCAAGAAAAAACCCTGATTTTGGTATGGCAGAATCTATAAAGTCGTTTAAGCAATAAGATGAGAGTAGTATGCCCACACTGTTTAAGTGTAAATAATATACCTCAAAAAGATAGTTATAAAAAAGCAAACTGTGGTAAATGTAAAAAGTCCTTATTAGAAACCAAACCTATGGAACTAGTAGAAAATAATTTTGATGAAGTGGTAGTAAATAGTGATATACCTGTAATTGTTGACTTCTGGGCACCTTGGTGTGGACCTTGTAAGATGATGGGACCGGTTTACGAAAAAGTGTCAGAAAAATATCCACTAAAAGCACTCTTTACAAAAGTAAATACTGAGAATGAACAAAACTTAGGTGCTAGATTTGGAATAAGAAGTATACCAACTCTCATAGTTTTTAAAGATGGTAAAGAAGTTAACAGAATCTCTGGTGCTCTTGATGAGTCAAATTTAATTAAACTTATAAACTCATTTATTTAAAAATGGGGAGTGTTAAAGATTTCGTACAAAGGATTTATTCGTGGACGAGACAAGCCTCTCGCAAGATTTAATATCTATTCAAGAAGATGGTACTATCCCTTCTTATCTTAAGCAGTATATACAGAAATATGGTCAGAAGTTATACCAACAATGTATCTTTTCATTGACACATATTTCAATAAATAAGTTACTTTCAGAGATTAAATGCAAAGATATTCTCGAGCACAGAGAACAGCTTAATACTTCTCTACATAGAGATGTGGGTCTGAAAGTTGCTGCGATAGACTACCTTGAAAATATTTCAGAGAAAGACTTTGAGATGGCTATAATGGAAAATGACAAAGTTGATGATATTATAGATGTAGCGACAATAGACCAATTAACTTCTCTTTATGCCCGAAGCATGTTTGATGAAATGCTTAAGCAAGAGTTTCAACAGTACCTTCGAAATAATCAAAAACTTTCTATTATGCTGTTAGACCTCGATAATTTTAAACGCTTTAATGATACTTATGGCCATCAAGGTGGTGATGAGGCTTTAAAAACAATAGGTAATGTTCTATTGAGTGCTGTTCGTAAATCTGACATAGCTTGTCGATATGGCGGAGAGGAGCTGGTAGTCATAATGCCTCAAACAGATATTGAGACGGCTTTTGACGTTGCACAAAGGATTCGCCAAAAAATCGAAGATACAGATATAGATGGTAAAAACCAAGTGGTGAAAGCTAATGAATCTTAGTATCAACTCTGAAGATATTAGCCAAATTGCCATTGGAGCATTTGCTCTGGCAGTACCTATCTCATTTTCTGAAGAAGCCTGGAGGATGGGAGAGACCCTACCAACATTTAACCTTTTCATCGTATTTGCTTTATCAATATCATTTTTGGGAATTTATGCCTATTACAGCGTTTTTCAAGGGATGATTTCAAAACGCTATAAAATTTTTGTAATAAGAATTTTCATCGCTTATTTTATATCGGTTTTGGTTGTTGGGTTAGTCTTATTCGCTTTAAATAAGTTTCCAATTATTGATGATCCTATTGTAGCGATTAAGCGCTTAATCTTGATCACTATGCCTGCATCTATGGGCGCTATCATAGTCGATAGTTTTGATAAAGAATAATTTTAAAAATGCTTTAGCCATGATATGGCTAAAGCATCTTAATTACTTTATATATGAACAGCAGTAATCTGTAACTTTCGTAACCTTCACATCAAAAGACAAGTTAGCGCCAACATTGAAAGTCTCTGGTGTATTAAGTGTTTTCCACTCTTCGTTTGGTAGTTTTATCTCTAATTCTCCACTTAACATTTCCATAATCTCTGCTTCGTTTGTACCAAAAGTATATTCACCTGGAAGCATAATACCAAGAGACTTTATAGTACCATCACTGAACTCTAAAGTTCTACTTGTTACCTTTCCATCATAATAGATATTTGCCTCTTTTACAGCCGTTACATTTTCAAATTTACTCATTTCTTTCCTTTATTTAATTTTACCCTTTGAGAGTGTGTAATAGCAACTGCCATTGCATCACTTATATCAAGTGGTTTTATTTCTTGTTTGATGTTAAGCAATCGTTTAACCATGAAGTTCACCTGTTCTTTACTAGCCTTACCTTTACCTGTAAGCGCTTTTTTCACTTGTAAAGCGGTGTATTCGTTAAATTGTCCAAACTCTTGTAATAACTTCAACATTATAGCGCCTCTAAACTGTGCTAACTTTATAGTAGTTGCTGGATTGTGCGCGTAAAATATATCTTCCATTGCAACTTCATCAATAGTATGAGAAGCAAATACTCTCGTTAAACCCTCAACCATCTGCGGAATCTGAAACTGAAGTTCTTCGGCTTTCATTTTTATAAGACCCGCTTCAACTAAAGATATTTTTGAGTTTTCCAATCTTATAAGAGCATAACCCATGTTTCTTGTTCCAGGGTCTATCCCTAAAATGATCATGCTTTATTTTCTATTTGAAATGGTGCTGGAAACTCTTGTAATTTTTTATAGCTTTGGATACTTTTAGCAATCATTCTATGAAGACTATTTGGATCTTGAAAGTTTATCTTAGCTATAAAATCTCTACCACCTAAACTCTGCATAACCCATAGTTGCATCTCATTAGGCTTGAAAGTCTCTCTCACATTAATACGTCGTAAGAGGTCTGAAAAATCTTGACCACTCTCTTGACTATCTTTTAAAACTGTTTTATAGATGCTATGTATTAAATTAGCTATATCTTCAGCATCCGTATCTGTATCAAAAGTTTTTTTAACACCACTCATCGCTAAAAGTTTCGAAAGTTTTTTCAAAAACTTATACTCAGGTTTAAGACCTTCTATAAGTATATTTCGAGCACTACCAAATTTGTTAATAAGGTCTAGTACTATTTCTATTGTCTCTTCATCAGTATTAAGTCCATACTCGTCTATAATTATTTTTGCTTCTTTTATACTCACTTAATAAACCCTCCCTCACGTAATTGCTCGATAATAGCTTCATGCTCTAAGCCTTGCTTCTTATAGATATTATACCAAACCTGTCCTTCTTCATTGAACTTTATTTCTTCTTTAGAATACATAGCTTCATGTTCTAATGTATTGAAATGTTCTATGAGCTTAGATATGTTCATAATATACTGCCTATGAAATTGTGCTTTGGGTGAAGAAGAAAAAAGCCATCTAATCGCATCGTAGAACATTTGAGCCGTTCTGTGCGTTTCATGCATATGCACTCTTAGAAGATACTCTCCATCAGTATTTTTAAATTCTTTTCTTACATAGTTTGGTTGGAGTTTTTTTCTTTCTTGGTCAAAAAAGCTTACAACGCGTTTTATGTCTAAATTAGAATTTTCTTTTCTTTCCAAGCTAGGCTCTTTAGTTGTCGTATTTACAATCTCTTTTTTGACTTCAACTTCCATAATCTCTTCATCCCCAGTTTGGAGCGCAAAAAGATGCTTTTCTTCTTTTACTTCATCATCAATCTCAAAAAGGTTTTTGAAATCATCTAAAATATCAAGACCACTTAAAATATCTATAAACCCCTCAAAAGATATCTGTCCGCTTTTCTCAAAACGCGTGTACTTGCTGTAGTTCATATTTATTTTTTGTGCAAAAAGTTCTTGTGTTTTAAATCTTTTTTTACGAATACTCTTCACTTGTTTAGCTATATCTTTTAAAGTGTCTAAATTTTCTTCCATTTTTCTTCTTTTCGTGCATATTTTGCCAAATTATAACAAATTCTTTATTAAATCGTGCATATATTAACGATTTAATAAATTAAATAATTGCTAAATTTCATACCTAATTCATCTATTCACGTGTGTGTAAATTAGTTATTCACGTATATTTAACTTTTTTTTATATAAAACAAGAGTATTATTCACATATACAATTAAATATAGGAAATTATGTGAATATAGGTCAAGAAGTTTTAAATCTTCTCAAAGAAGAGATTACAGAAGTTGAATACAACCGTTATATAAAACACTTAAATTATGATTTAAAAAAATCTAATGCAAATTTAGCAATATTTTATGCACCCAATGCTTTAGTGGTGAATTGGATTAAAAATAGATATACAGAAAAAATTTCCCATCTTTTTGAAATTAAATCTAATGCGAAAGTTACCGTGCAAATAACTCTTAAAAACAAAGTTGAAACAAAAAAAACTAAACAGATTATAGAAGCTAAACAAAGTCGCTCACTTCTTAACACTTCTCACTCATTTTCAAACTTTATGGTTGGTGGATCTAACCAGTTCGCTTATGCCGCCGTTAAGAGTGTTAGTGAAAACGCAGGAAATGTTTATAATCCTCTTTTTATCTATGGTGGCGTTGGTCTTGGTAAAACTCACCTTATGCAAGCTGCTGGAAATGTTTTTCAAGATGAAGGAAAAGTTGTTATATACACATCGGTTGAACAATTTTTAAATGACTTTACGCGCAGTATCCGTAATAACACTATGGAGCGTTTTCGTGAAAAATATCGTAAGTGTGATGTTTTACTTATTGACGATATTCAATTTTTATCCAATAAAGAAGGAATTCAAGAAGAGTTATTTCATACTTTTGAAGCGCTCAAGGGTGATGGCAAACAGATAATGTTTACAGCGGATAAACATCCTAAAAAAATAGCGGGACTTGAAGCAAGACTACAAAGTCGATTTGAGTGGGGATTGGTAGCAGACATACAACCTCCTGAATTAGAGACAAAAATAGCCATTATTGAAAAAAAATGTGAGATTAATAGAGTTTTTTTATCTAAAGACATAATAAATTATATAGCAACCGTTATTGAAAGTAACGTTCGCGAAATAGAAGGAATTTTATCTAAACTTCATGCCTACTCACAACTTATGCATATAGACTTAGATTTAGAATTTACTAAAAATGTTCTAAAAGATCAAATGAATGAAAATCGAGAAAATCTTACTATTGAAAATATAACAGAAACCGTTGCTAAAGATTTAAATATTAAACCAAGTGAAATCAAATCCAAAGGTCGAAGTAAAAATATAGTCTACGCAAGACGAATTTCTATATATATATGTCGTGAACTTACACAAAACACTATGCCACAACTAGCAAAGTATTTTGGCATGAAAGACCACACTGCAATATCACACACTATTAAAAAAATTAATGAATTAATTAAAGATGATGAAGATTTTAAACTTAAAATAGAAGAGTTAACAAATAAAATAACCTCCGCATCTTAAAATTTAACTCTTTATCTAGAAAAAAAGATATAATAATAAAAGTGAATAGATGTGAAAGAACATTAATATGTTCATCACGTTACAAAGAACACACTAGTAGTGGGAAAAGTGTCTTTATCACGTATTCACATGGCCCTACTACTAACTACTAAAATTATAATAAATATATAGGAAATTAAACTATGATAATAACTATTTCTAAATCAATATTAGAAAACATACTCATTCATGCAGGGCCTTTTTTAGAAAAGAAAGATACATCACAAATAACTTCACATATATATTTAAATGCTAGTAACGATTCTCTTACGCTAAAAGCAACTGATTATGAGATTGGTTTTTGTGTAACAGTTAATAATGTAAATATTCAAAATGAAGGAAACATTACTGCTAATGGTAAAAAGTTTTTAGATATTGTTAGAATATTAAAAGATGGAGACATTAAATTAGAAGTTAAAAATGATATTTTACATATTTCACAAGGTTTTTCTAACTTTAAACTTCCTACATTCTCTTATAATGAATTTCCTGAGTTTCCATCTCATGAAGGTAAAGCTCGTATTTCAATAGAATCTCATACTCTTATAGAATCTCTTAAAAAAATAACACCTGCAATAGATAACAATAATCCTAAATTTGAACTAAATGGCGCTTTAATAGATATTCATAAAAACTCTATAAATTTTGCGTCAACGGATACACGACGTTTAGCGGTAGTAGATGTAATAAATGACAGCGAAAATGAACTTAGTATTATAATTCCTAAAAAAGCTATATTAGAAATTCAAAAACTTTTTTTCGATAATATAGAACTTTACTATGATGATACAAATTTGATAATTATTTCAGATCAATATACATTTTTTACTAAATTAATAAATGGCAAGTTTCCTGAATACTCAAGAATAATTCCAAAAGAAATAAAAAATAAGCTTGTTTTACCAAAAGCAATAATGATCGATTCAATAAAACAAATTACTACTATTTCAACAGATGTTAGAATTACGTTTCATGGTGAAGTAATAACTTTTGAATCGCTAAGTGATGATAATATAGAAGCAAAAACAGAAATAGGATTTTCTACAGGTTTTAGCGAACCTTTTTCAATAGCAATTAATTCAAGATATTTATTAGATTTTTTAAACTCTATAAATAATTCAGAATTTACAATTGGTCTCAATGAAAGTAACCTTCCTTTTATACTAAGTGATGACAACTTTAAAACAGTTGTTATGCCTATAGTTATATAATTAGATAATATAAAACTTTTATTTAGCAAAATTTAGATAAAATATCTCTAATTAGGCCAAATGGCTACTTACGGAGATATAATGGAAAATTACGGTGCTAGTAATATTAAAGTCCTTAAGGGATTAGAAGCTGTTAGAAAACGTCCAGGAATGTACATAGGTGATACTGGACATCGTGGTTTACATCATCTTGTTTATGAAGTTATAGATAACTCTATAGATGAGGCTATGGCTGGGCACTGTGATACTATTACTGTAACACTTACAAAAAATGGAACTTGTAAAGTTTCAGATAATGGTCGTGGTATTCCTACAGACTTACACCCTACCGAAGGCATATCCGCAGCTACAGTTGTTTTAACAGTTCTTCATGCTGGTGGTAAGTTTGATAAAGATACATATAAAGTATCTGGTGGTCTTCATGGTGTTGGTGTTTCTGTTGTAAATGCACTCTCATGTGATCTTCATATGACTATTCATCGTGAAGGTGAAATTTTTGAACAAGACTTTAAAGAGGGAATTCCCCAAGAAGCACTAGCAGTAACTGGTACTACTCGTAAAACTGGTACAACTATCGAGTTTGCCGCTGATCCAACTATATTTACTGAAACGATAACTTTTGAATATGAATATCTTTCAAAACGTTTTAAAGAACTTGCATATCTAAACCCATTTATAACAATTAAATTTAATGATGAACGTAACGGTGAAAAAGAAGTTTACCACTTTGAGGGCGGAATAGCTCAATATGTATCAGATATGAATAAAAAAGTTGTTGTAGCCGATGTTTGTTCATTTAGTCAAAAAGTTGAAGATATAGAATTTGACGTTGCGCTAATGTACAATGACGCTTATGATGAAAAACTTGCATCTTTTGTTAATAATATTAGAACGCCAAATGGTGGAACTCATGAAGCAGGATTTCGTGCAGGTTTAACACGCGTTATTTCTTCTTATAATGCTAAAAATAGTGCAGCAAAAGAGAAAGATATAAAGATAACCGGCGATGATGTAAAAGAAGGTTTAATCGCTATAGTTTCCGTTCGTGTACCTGAACCTCAGTTTGAGGGTCAAACAAAAGGTAAACTTGGTAATACTTATGTTAAACCATTAGTTCAAAAAGCCACAGGTGAGGCATTATCCAAATATTTTGAAGAAAACCCTATACAAGCTAAAGCGATTGTTTCAAAAGCGCTTTTAGCCGCTCGCGGACGCGAAGCTTCTAAAAAAGCTCGTGATTTAACTCGTAGAAAAGACTCCATGAGTGTTGGAACGCTTCCTGGAAAGTTAGCGGATTGTCAAAGTAAAGACGCATCAGAATGTGAACTTTATTTGGTGGAAGGGGATTCTGCCGGTGGTTCTGCAAAGATGGGCCGGGACCGTGTTTTTCAAGCTATTTTACCACTTAAAGGTAAGATTTTAAATGTTGAAAAAGCACGTTTAGAGAAAGTTTTAAAATCTGATGAAATTACTAATATGATTACAGCAATGGGATGTGGTATTGGTGAAGAATTCAATGAAGAAAAACTTCGTTATCACAAGCTTATTATTATGACGGATGCGGATGTTGATGGAAGTCACATTCAAACACTTCTTTTAACTTTTTTCTTTAGATATTACCGTACTATCGTTGAAAATGGATATCTTTATTTAGCTCAACCACCTCTTTATCGCTATAAAAAAGGTAAAAAAGAGATTTATTTTAAAGATGATGGAGAAATGAATAACTTTTTAATAGATAACGGAATTGAATCTTTAGAAGGTCAAACTTTGGGACATAATGATTTATTATCTTTCTTTAAAATGGTTGATCATTATGCTGGAAGTTTAGAAGCGCTTAGACGTCGCTATTCTCTTATATCTCTTATCCGTCACTTTGTTGAAAACCCAGACCTCATAAGCCTTAGCGCAAAAGATTTATATCCTAAAATAGAAGAATTTTTAACTTCTATTGATAACAATATACTTACAAAAACAATCGATGAAGAGAGTAATGAGATTCACATTTTTGTACAAACACAGGGTGGTATGGAAGAATTACTTATAAATGATGACTTATTTACCGCACCACATTTTACAGAAGCGGATTTTGTTTATAAAAAGATTCAAGAGTGGGAACTCACTTTTGATAAAGATATTATTACGGAGCTTGAAAATATTAAAGAGTATGCTAAAAAAGGTTCATATATCCAACGCTACAAAGGTCTTGGTGAAATGAATCCTGATCAGCTCTGGGAAACGACTATGACAAAAGAAAACCGCGTACTTCTTCAAATAACTATTGAAGATGCTGAAGTGGCTTCGGATACATTTACGCTGTTTATGGGTGATGAAGTTGAACCTCGTCGTAATTACATTGAAACACATGCAAAAGATGTGAAACACCTAGACGTTTAATATTATTACATGTTACTCGCACAGACTAAAGAGAGGGAATACCGTTTTAAGTTAGCGCTTAGAATGGGTCTTCCAATTTTTTCTCTTATTGTTGCCCTTCTTTCTTACTCATTTTTTGAAAATTACGAAACACTCACACCTTTGTTTATTGTAGAGTCTATTTTACTTTTGGTCTTTACTATTTACTTTTTTCTTTTTCTTATTTATAAAGGTTTTGATGTGAAAATTACTGATGACGTTAGTAAAACATTTACACGCGAATATCTTTTTTCTTATTTAAAAAAAATGTTAAAAAAAGAAAAAGAGTATAGTTTAATTCTTATAAGCATAGACAATTTAAATGATATAAATACTCAGTATGGAATAAAAAATGGTGACAAGGTTTTAGAAGAAGTTGCTAAATGGGTAGAAGCTTACTTCAAGTCACAGAAGCTAGAAAATTACCCAATGGGGCATATTAAAGGGGGAGACTTTATTATAGGTTTTAAAGGCACAGCGGCAGAGTACAATACAACTTTAGAGTTGATGTGTTTAAAGTCTAGTGAGTTTAAAGTTGAAGATATGGAAGTTAAAATTTCTGGGGCAATAACAGATACTGAGTACTCCCAAGATTTGAACTATATGATAGAAAACCTTTTTAACCTTCAAGATGAAGTTAAAAACTCTAAAAATAGAGATAAAGATGAAGAAATAAATCCAAATGAGTTAGAATCTTTTGTGATAAACTCCATCGATAAGAGAAGCATAATTCTTTTAACACAAGATGTTTTTAAAGGAAATGAACTCTATTTAAAAGAGTGTTTTGTTAAACTAAAAAGTCCTGTGGGCAAACAGTTGTTCCCAAAAAAATATCTTAAAATTATTAATAAATTAGGGCTTGGGGTAGAGTATGACCAAATGGTTTTGGAACAACTTGTATTAGTTGCTGATAAAAATATCACTTACGCAATTAACATAACGCCAACTTCTTTGAGAAATGAGAAATTTTTATCATTTGCAAGAGAGTTGCTGAGTGGCAGTGATATAAAACTAGTATTTATTTTGTGTGAACAAGAGTATTTTTCTCATACAGATAGATTAAACTCAATAATAAAATCACTTGAGAAATTTAATGTAAGAATTGCTATAGATAGAGTGGGTTCTTTACATGCTAGTTTCTTGTATCTACGCGAACTTAATATAGATTTTATCCGTTTTGACAATTATTATTCTACCGCAGTGAAACTACAAGAAAACAGAGCGATAATTAACGGCTTTAACCTCATTGCCCATGAAAAACAAGTTTTAAGTTGGATGAAAAACATTGAAGATGAAGAAACATTAGAGTCTATTTTATATATGAATATTGATCTTACCCAGGGGAAACAACTTTCTGATTTAGAAAAAATTAGAGAAAACTAAAATCTTTTATTTAGCCATGTGAGAGCATCTTCGTAGGTAGTAAACTCATCTCTCATTTGAGCTTCGTAAGCCGCATTTAGTATTGTAGAAAACTCTTTTGATGGTTTTAGACCAAGGTTTATAATATCTTTTCCTTGAAGTAAAGGTTTGAGTTTGTTGTTATATACATTAAGCTTTATCGCTTTGCTTCTAATGTTTTCAATAGCGTGAATGTTATTTCCTAAATCCATCGCATTTTTATAGCATAAGAACTCTTCAATGTTTACCTGTGTCGCAAGTTTGTAAATCTCATAGTTTGTGATATTATTTAAATCTATAGATGTATTGAGGAGTGTGAGAATATTTTTTATAAGAGTTACCTCATTTGTCATTTTTTCAAGAAAACTTGTTCTATTCTCTTGGGAGAAATATGTACAGATGATTGCTAGCATTAATGTTGTGCTAGCTTTAACATTATCAAGAGCTGATAAGATAGTTTTAAATTCTATTTCACTAAGAGAAGAAAATTCCTCAAAATATAAAAATCCCTGTATATCTTTTAAAAGTAAAATTCCTAGGGAAGGCTTTTTGGATTTGAGTAAAAGTTTTTTTATCTCGTCAAAAATTCTTTCTTTAGGAAGTTCATTTAGTACGCTTTTTTGCATCATCTCTTCACATTTTTGATGGAGCTTTTTCTCAAGTGAAAGATTAAAACGCGAGGAAAATTGAACAGCTCGGAGTACTCGCAAGGGGTCTTCATCAAATTTTTCTAAGTCTACAGCTCTTAAAAGGGAGTTTTTTAAATCTTCTTGCCCATTAAATGGGTCGAGTATTTTTTTGCTCTTTACATCATAACCAATTGCATTTATAGTGAAGTCGCGTCTACTCGTTGCAGTTTTGAAGTCTAAGTTAACATCAGTTTGAACTTCAAAGCCTTTATGACCGTCTTTAACTTTTGAGTCCCTACGAGGAAGCGAGAAGTCAATCTCCCAATTTTTTAAAGAGAGCTTACATACTCCAAAGCTTTTTCCTACATTATTAACGCTTCCAAATTCTTCTAATATGTTTTGGAGTAAATCGAGTGAAGATATACCGTAAAGTTCAATATCTATGTCTTTTGAGGTTTTATGGAGCAAGTAGTCTCTTATATATCCACCAATAATAATAGGTTTAATCGTATATTTGTCTAGTTTATCAAATATATTGTCTAGTTCATTTGGATATTCAATCATCTCTTTATATTCTTTATATAGGATTATAGTTTTAATTCACTTTAGCTTATAGTGCACGCATAAGGATACTTAACATAAGTATATCACTTATTTTACCCCATACTTATTTTTATTAAGGTATAATTGCGAAAATATTCCAAATTTAAGGAAACCCTTATGCAAAAAATAAGAAATATCGCCGTAATCGCTCACGTTGACCACGGTAAAACTACACTAGTTGATGGACTGTTAGAACAGTCTGGTACATTTGGTGCTCACGAAGCACATGATGAAAGAGCTATGGACAGCAATGATTTAGAAAAAGAACGTGGAATCACGATTCTTTCTAAAAATACGGCTATTCGTTATAAAGACTATAAAATTAACATTATTGACACTCCGGGTCACGCTGACTTTGGTGGAGAAGTTGAACGTGTTCTTAAGATGGTTGACGGTGTTTTAATTCTTGTTGATGCTTATGAGGGTGTTATGCCTCAAACTAAGTTTGTTTGTAAAAAGATGCTTGCGCTTGGTAAAATGCCAATTGTTGTAATTAACAAAATTGACAAACCTTCTGCTGATTGTGACCGTGTTGCTGATGAGATGTTTGACCTTTTCGCAGATATGGGTGCTACTGATGAGCAACAAGATTTCCCAATCATCTACGCTGCTGCTCGTGATGGTATAGCAAAACTAGATATGGCTGATCCTGATGGGGATTTTACATGTATATTTGAGACTATCTTAAGTCACATACCAGAGCCAGAAGGTGACGCTGCTAATCCATTACAATCACAAGTATTTACTCTTGATTATGACAACTATGTTGGTAAAATCGGTATTAGCCGTATTTTCAATGGTACGGTTAACAAGGGTGATAACATTATGCTTGCCAAAGCTGATGGTGCAATGGTTAAAGGTAAGATTTCTAAACTTATCGGTTTTCATGGTCTTAACCGTATGGAAATAGATCAAGCTGAAGCTGGTGACATCGTTGCGTTTGCTGGTATGGAAACTGTTGACGTTGGAGATACTGTTTGTGATCCAAACAATCCAGTTGCACTTGATCCTATGCACGTTGAAGAGCCAACACTTACAGTTGTATTTGCTGTAAATGATTCTCCACTTGCTGGTCAAGAAGGTAAGCACGTTACTTCTAACAAACTTCGTGAGCGTTTAGAGTTCGAAATGAACACTAACGTTGCGATGAAACTTGAAGTAGTTGGTGAAGGTAAGTTTAAAGTATCAGGTCGTGGTGAGCTTCAGATTACTGTTCTTGCTGAAAATATGCGTCGTGAAGATTTTGAATTTTCTATCTCTCGTCCAGAGGTTATTAGAAAAGAGATTAATGGCGTTAAATGTGAACCATTTGAGCATTTAGTTATTGATGTTCCTGAAGAGTTAAGCGGTGGTGTTATTGAGCGTCTTGGTAAGAGAAAAGCTGAGATGAAATCAATGTTACCAATGGGTTCAGGTTTTCAACGTATCGAGTTTGAAATTCCAGCTCGCGCACTTATCGGTTTTCGTGGTCAGTTCTTAACAGACACAAAAGGCGAGGGTATTATGAATCACTCTTTCATAGAATTCCGTCCATTTAATGGTACTGTTGAGTCTCGTTCTTATGGTGCTCTTGTTTCTATGACACCGGGTTCTACTTTAGCATTCTCACTTTTTGGTATCCAAAATCGTGGTGTTCTTTTCATAGGCGTTCAGACTGAGGTTTACGAAGGTATGATTATTGGTGAGCATTCACGTGATAATGATCTTGTTGTTAACCCTATTAAAGGTAAAGCACAGTCAAACGTTCGTTCATCAGGTGCTGATGAAGCTATTAAACTTATTCCACCACGTGATATGTCACTAGAGCGCGCTCTAGAGTGGATCGAAGATGATGAGTTACTAGAAGTTACTCCTAAGTCTGTTCGTATCCGTAAGAAATTCTTAACAGAAGCAGAAAGAAAACGTCACTCACGTAAATAATATATACTCGTAGACATTCCATTTAGTTGGTCTGTCTATGCCTCCTACCTTCTAAACCTTTTCAAATTCTAAACTACTTAATATGATATAATATTTATAAATAAAAAAATAAGGATTCTTCATGGATGGTTTTTTATACCCATTTTCACTTCTATTTATAGCCATAATGGCATTTTTACTAAACAGAGCAAATCATTTTATGCTTATGCTGATAGTTTTAGCTGTAGGAGCTTATATAGTTTACACTCACGAAACAGGACATACTGCAACAGATTTTAAAAATGAGATGGTTGAGTCTCTTGATAAATCTGCTAGGGGTTACTCTGAAACTCATGGCACGGAAGGTTACGACGCCAATAAGAGTTTGGAAACCGTAAAGTAAAAGCTATAACATTAACAAAAAATTAGCTATTTTTTTTAAACATTTTGCTCGCCATTTTATAGAACTAACACTACCTCAGTGTTAGGATGGTATTAAGTTTAGATATCAGAATGACTCTTTATAAACAACTTCATGAGCGCTCCAGTTAAAGTCAAGTTCATAATCATTGCAACCATAACAGTTATACCTGTAATCAGTCCAAAGTTAAAAAGATTCGTCATACTAGCAAACATAAAGACTAAAAACCCAGAACTTAAAACTATAGATGTGATAAAAATTGCTCTTCCCGTAGAATGTAGAGTTAGTCTTATAGCTTCATCTACATCATTGTGAAGTATGTAGTAGCGTTTGAAGTTATGCATATAGTGAATAGTATCATCAACTACCATTCCAATGGCTATTGCCCCAATGAGTATGGTAAACATATCTAGAGGTAAACCATATAAATACATAAACGCGACACCAAACATTATGGGGGTAAGGTTTGGTATCATGCTGAGCAGTCCTAATTTGAAGTTTCCAATGAGTATGACCATTAATATTGCTATGACTATAAATGCAACAAGATAACTCTCTATAGAACTCTCAATAGATTTTGTTATAGTAGTTGAAAGAATTGGTAGAATTCCAGTTATGCCAACAGTTGCCATACCTTTAAACTCAGTATTTAGTAAAGTAGTAAGTTCTTCTATCATCTCTATATATTCAATGGAATCAACCCAAGGTGCCTTTATAGAGAGTCTTGTTTTACTAAATTGTGAGTCGACAATTTGTTCTAAATCATCGCTTCCACTATTTTCAAAGAGTAAAAATTCTTGAGCTATTAAATCTTTGTTCTCGGGAATTTTGTAAAACTCTGGTTGGTTTTCATTGAGTGCCATATGAATTTCACGAAGCACATCGTTTATGCTAACAATTTTACCAATAAAGTAGTTATCGCCTTTATATGTATATATCTCTTTTGTAACTGAATCAAGTGTATTTAAAAATTCAGGATTGTACACACCATTCTCTTTGCCTGTATCTAAAACCAATTCTATACTTATTGAACCTCGGAGTTCTTTGTCTATGGTTTGGGTGTTAATTCTAACAGGATTATCTTGCTTAAACCAGTGTAATGGATTATGTGAAAAATGCATTTGAGAAGCAAAAACTAGAGAGAGAAGAACAATAACTGCGGCAGATGTAATAATACTTTTATGATAATTAATGGAGAAGTTTGCAATTTTTATCATAAATGAGTCAAGAAAGCTATCTTCATCCTTGGATTTATGTTTTATTGGCATGAGCGATAACATTATTGGTATAAAGATGAGAGTTAGAGTAAGAGCAATAGTGACTCCAACAGCTGAAAATATACCAAGAGCAGCAACTGGCGCTATATCGGAAATACTAAAAGCAAGAAGTGAGGCCGCAGTCGTAAAAGACGTCATTACAACAGCTAATCCTGAGTGACCTATTGCATAAGCAATAGAGCTGTTTTTATCACCAGTTTCATCATATTTGTGATAAAAAATTGAGAGTATATGAATGCTATCACCAATGGCTACAGCAAGAAGAAGCGATGGAATTATTTGTGTCATGGAAGTTATTGGAAATCCGAAGAAAGCCATTGAACCTATGGTTGTAACAAGAGTTAAAAGAACAACCAAAAGAGGAATTATTATTCCACTAACTCTTGCAAATGTTATGAAGAGAAGTATTGATATTGTCAGGATTACAAAGAGTATAAATTTTGACATATCACTCATAAGAGTTGTTTGTAGGTTTTTTGTAACTATTGGAGAGCCTGCTTCATATATCTTGAAGTTGTCATCTTTATATTTTTGGAGGATTTTTTCTAGAGTTACAATTAGCTCTGTTGACTCGGATGCTGTTATAAACTTTAAGTCTTGAGAATTAGAATCATCCCCTAATTCACTGTCATCTTCAAAACCACTTTCAAGTGGGTCAAAATTATCTAGTCCAATTGATGAGTAAGTATTTGTAGTTATCATGATAGTAGTAAATGTAGAATCTGAATTTATATACAGGTCTTTATAGAGAGAATTCCCTTGAACAAACTTTTTTATAGCATCTAATTTTTTATCTTCACTGGGTATACCATCTATGAAAAGGTCTTCTACAACAAGTCCATCTTTATTACCAACCGTTTTTCTGGCATTTTTGAGAGAGTCAACATCTTTGATATAGGGAACATTCTTTTTTATATCTTCGTGTAGCTTAAATAGTTTTGCTAAAAAAGCTGGTTGGAAAACATCTTTAGTTTTGATGGCGACTATAATCTTTTCATCACGACCAAATTGATTTCTAAAGTCATTATAAAGAATAATTTGTGGGTCATCCTTATATAAGAATCCCTCAGTGGAGGTGTCAAAAGTTATTTTTGGAAGATTGGATACAATGGAGAGGATGATTAAAATGGTTAAAAAAAGAGCTTTTAGTCTATGTTGGATTATGAAGTATGAAAAGTCCTCGAACCTCTTTTCAACTTGTAAACGCCAGTTTGATTGCATATTATGACCCTCTATTTATTTAGTTGCATCCTTATTCTAGTCAATTAGCATTAGATGATTGTTAAGTTATAGAAAATACTCTACTATTCTTTTTTCAAGCCAGTACTTAGGTTTAAAGATATTTCCACTTATAAAACCAACATGCCCACCATATTTATATAACTCAAGTTCTACATTTACTGAAAGTTCATCGTCCTTTGGTAAAACTGCAATTGTCATAAAGGGATCATCTTTTGAGTGAATGATGAGTGTTGGAGTTTTTATTTCTTTTAAAAACTGTTTAGAACTACATTTTTCATAGTAGTCCTGTGCAGAGCTAAAACCATGAACAGAAGCAGTATAAGCATTGTCAAATTCCCAAAATGTTTTTAATTTTTTTACCTCTTCGCGTTGAAGGTTTATAAGTGAGTGCATATCATGTCTATCATATTTTTTTTCAAGAGCGATATTTAGATCTTTTATCAATCTTTTTTGATAGAGTTTTGCGAAACCACTATTCATAGTATCTGCGCAAATATCAAGTTGCATAGGTGGCGAGACAGCCACCACCTTTTTAAAAAGGGAATTATCTCCTAATTCTCCCAAGAGTTTTAGAAGCATATTCGCGCCCAAGGAGTACCCAACCCCGTAAAGGTTTGAAGAAGAAAATCTTTTTTTTATACTTGTGGCAAACTCTAAAGCATCACTAGTCTCTCCGCTATGATATGAACGGGGAAGAAGGTTGTCTCTTCCCGAACAACCTCTAAAGTGCATTAAAACACTGTTAAATCCATTTATTCGCAACTCATTCATAAGTCCTAAAACATAGGGAGATTTATATGAACCCGTTAGACCACGAAAGATGATGACGGTTGGAGTAGTTTCTTCTTGTTTTTTTACTTTATGCCAATAACATTCTAAAAAATCTCCATCGCTAAGAGAGAATCTTTGGATTTCAAAGTTTATGGTTGGGGGATTCCTAAATAAAGAGGAGTAAATTGTTTGAAAATGCCTATTCTTTAAGCCAAATGCTGGGGTGAAAACTTCATTCATTTCTTTAATCCTAATGCTTGCAATAATCTTATCAAAAATTTATATATACATGGCTATAATCATGTACTAATTAATAATGGAGTCACCAAAAATGCTACAAAGAAAAAAAATATACAATCCGGATTCAGAGGAAAGTGTAAATGATAGAAAAGTTTTTGGTGGAAATCCAACAGGTATCTTCGAGTTAAATAAGATTAAGTATCAGTGGGCGTATAATCTATGGGAGATGATGCTAAATAACACTTGGTTCCCTAAAGAGGTCGATATGACCCGTGACGTTAATGACTACAAACTCTTAACGCAAGCAGAAAAAACAGCCTATGATAAGGCATTGTCTCAGCTTATTTTTATGGATTCATTACAGACAAATAATCTAATTGATAATATTAATCCGTACATTACGTCTCCAGAGATAAATCTTATTTTAGTGCGTCAGTCTTTTGAAGAAGCTCTTCATTCTCAATCTTACGCGGTTATGGTTGATACTATTTCAACCAATTCCGCAGAGATTTATGACTTATGGCGTCGAGATATGATGCTTAAAAATAAAAATGACGCAATAGCTAAAGTATATCTTGAACTTACGGAAAACCCGACTGACGCAAACTTTGTAAAAGCGTGTTTTGCAAACCAAATTTTAGAGGGCATATACTTTTATAGTGGTTTTACTTACATCTATACGCTTGCTCGTTCTGGAAAAATGCTAGGAAGTGCTCAGATGATACGTTTTATACAACGTGATGAAGTAACACACCTAGTACTGTTCCAAAACCTTATTAACACACTTAAAAAAGAGCGCGCCGACCTTTTTACGGATGAGTTAAACGCAGAGGTTATTGAGATGTTTAAAGAAGCGGTAAAACTAGAGAGTGAATGGGGTAAGTACATTACTCAAGGTCAAATTTTAGGTCTTACTGATGATATAGTTGAGCAGTATATTCAGTACTTAGCCGATGATAGATTAAAATCCGTAGGTTTTGAGAAGATATACAATGTAGAAAATCCAATTAAATGGGTTGATGACTTTGCAAAGTTTAATGACCAAAAAACAAACTTCTTTGAAGCGACGGTAACTAACTACTCTAAAGGAAGTCTCTCTTTCGATGACGACTTCTAAAGAAAAAAGATGGGAGCTTTGCTCTCTTCTTTTCAAAACGACTCAAAATTATGAGTCTAATCTCCAAACACTTCTCTCCCTTATAGAAAAAGCCAAACCAAATTCTCTTATTGTCGCGCATGAAGTCTGTTTAACGGGTTTTGATTATGAAAATCTAGAAGATGCCACTAGCTTCGCGTCAAATGCGATAGAAAAACTCAAAATTGCCTCAAAAAATAAAATTATAATATTTACTCTATTGGAAGAAAAGGAGGGCAAAGTTTATAATAACGCTAAGGTTTTTTATGGAGGTGAAGTTCTTTATTCTCGCGCGAAAGCACGACTTTTCCAACTTGGAAATGAAGACAAATATATGAAAAGTGGAAATGACGAATCAGTTGCAATAGTAGAAGTGGCTGGAATTAAAATAGCGGTTCTTATCTGTTTTGAGTTGCGTTTTCGTGAACTGCTTGAACGATGCGAGGGTGCGGATGTTATCGCAGTTCCCGCTTGGTGGGGAGTTCTTCGTAGTGAACACTTTAAAACGCTTGCAAAATCTCTGGCAATTATGAACCAGTGTTATGTTCTAACAGGCGACGCTTTGAACTCTGAGTGCTCAGGTTTAAGCGCGATAATTAATCCAAATGGAGAGGCTGAGTATAACAATAAAGAAGCTTTTTTATCCAAAAAATATTCCCAAAAAGAGATACGCTTTATTCGAAGGTATATAAAGGTTAAGAACGGTAAAAATAAGGAGAAGTATAAAACCTAAAAATATACTTCGAGTTTTTGTAAGTTAATAAAGCATAGAATATAAATTTTTTTATAAAAAGGAATACCCCTTGCTAGTGTTCTAACATGGATAGAATAACAGCAACAAAGACACTGCGTTTAGCTAATGAGTGTCATGAAAAATTTAAACTCAGCGATGCGGTGAAAAACGCAATCGCTTCAACAAGTAGAGAAGAGTTCGTACCAGCAGGATTTAAACATAGCGCCTATAAGTTAGATGCGCTTCCTATAGGTGAGGCTCAGTATATAAGCTCCCCTTTAACAGTTGCCAAAATGAGTGAGTACTTAGACTCTAAGGGCGCGGATAGAGTACTAGAAATAGGCTGTGGCAGTGGATACCAAGCCGCTGTGCTTTCACATCTTTTTCGTGGTGTATTTACCATTGAACGCATTGAACCTTTAATGCTAAGCGCTAAAAAACGCTTTAGAAATTTAGGAATAAATAACATTCACACAAGAACGGATGATGGACAGAACGGATGGATATCTTATGCTCCTTATGACAGAATACTTTTTTCAGCTACTGCAAAAAAGATACCAAAAAAACTTTTTGAACAATTAAGCGACGGTGGAATTCTCATAGCACCAGTACAAAAAGGTTCCAAACAAATCATTACTAGGTTTGTTAAGAATGGAGATTCGATAGAAGAGACAGAATTAGAAGAGTGTGATTTTGTTCCGGTTTTAGATGGGGTACAGAAGTAATTATAAGTATTTATAAGGTAAAATGTATTCATAAAAGTTTAGGATGTATGCATGGAAGAAATCTACGGTATAAAGTATAGTAAACCAGAAGTTGTCTTACTCCAAGATACGGGTATCGGAGTGGCTGAAAGTGCTGCTCGTACCTGTTATGACTCTTTTTCAAATAGTGAAAATAGCGTTATAAAAGATATAGAAACTAGAATGCCAAATAC
>CAWUTM010000086.1:0-13259 GCA_963925755.1 uncultured Sulfurimonas sp.
TTTAATCGTGTTTTACAAGAGGGTAGTGGAAGTAGTATATATGGTTTAGAATTTGCAAAATCATTGCATATGGATAGCGAATTTTTAGATACCGCAAATACAATTCGCAAGCGTTTATCAAATGACTTTGATGAGTTAGAACTACTTGTAAAGAAAAAAACGAGTAAGTACAATAAAGAACTTTATGTGACAAAGTGTATTATTTGTGGAGCGATGGCTGAGGATGTACATCATATATCTTAAAAAGTCTTGCCGATGGTGCAGGTTTTATAGGGCATTTTCATAAAGACAACAAGCATAACCTCATTCCACTTTGTAAAGAGCACCACAACCTCATTCATGAGGGAAAGATAAAAGTTGATGGTTTTATTATGACGAGTAAGGGACTTGAGTTACAGTTTGAAGAACAGATGAATAAGCCAAAAGAAGTTATTTCAAAAGAGCCAGAAATAAATGAAAAGATAGAAGTTAATGATTCAGGTGAAGAATCTAAGGGCTTTACCTTAGATGATTGGTAGACTTAAGAGAAATCTCTTAAGCTAGAAGTGTCTTAACGCACTCGTTTATACGTTTACCGTCAGCTTTACCAGTAAGCTCTTTAGATGCCATACCCATAACCTTCCCCATATCTTTCATACTCGTAGCGCCAACTTTTTCTATGATGCTTCGTACAGATGAAGTAAGTTCTTCTTCACTGAGTTGCGCTGGTAAATATGGTTGATAAAACGCTATTTCATCAAGTTCAATTTGTAATAGGTCCTCGCGTCCAGCATCTTTATACTGAGTAGCCGCATCATTTCTGCGTTTAACCTGCGTTTGAATTATTTTGATTATATCATCATCAGTTAACTCTTTGCGTTCATCTACTTCTATCTGTTTAAACGCAGATGTGAGTAAACGCAGAGCATCGCGTTTTTTTGCTTCTTTTGCTTTCATCGCGTTTTTAATATCTGTATTAATTGTTTCTCTTAATGACATTGTATAAATCCTTTGTTTTAAGCCCCACGTATATGGAACTAAAATTGCTAGAATTATAGCAAAATCAAAGAAACTATGGAATACAATTTATGAATATGAAATTTTCAACATTAACTTTACTTTTAACGGCGATGGTGTTACTAAACGGATGTACGGCAAAGCTTACAGAGCCAGAGATAACATTTGAACCACCTGTATATGTAGAACAGATGCCAGCTAAAGAAGATAAAAAGGATTTTACATCGACTGGGAGTATCTTTGGTCAAGGGGACAATCCACTTTTTTCAGACCACAAGGCTATGCATGTGAGTGACATTGTGACTGTTATTATCTCAGAAAATACGCAAAGTTCTAATACTGGAACGAAACAGCTTACAAAGAATGACAGCTCAAAGTTAAATGCAGGACTCCTGAGTGGGGGAGACCAAGCTAATGGAATGGTGTCAAGCCTAGTCAAGGGAGTCAATGGATATACTGACATTGGTTTTAACTCTGGGAGTAGTAGTAATTTTTCAGGTGCAGGAAGTACTACTAAGGATGCAAGCTTTACAACAACTATTTCTGCTAGAATAGTAAAGGTGCTTAAAAATGGAAATTATTTTATCTCAGGAAAACGTGAGATGCTTGTTGATGATCAAAAGCAGATTATTCAACTAAGTGGAGTGATTAGACCATATGATATAGACCAAAACAATAACATTAACTCCGCACAAATGAGTGATGCGAAGATTCTTTATAAGAGTGAAGGAGATATAGATCGTGCGATTAAACAAGGTTGGGGAGCTAGAATTATCAAAGCAATTTGGCCATTTTAGTCTATTATTTTTACTACTAGGCTCTACACTATTCGCTGGGAGTTTTGAAAACTTTAAACGAGTGCAACAAGAATCTTTTACTAAGTATATGGATGAGCGCGATGCCGCATTTAACAGTTACTTAAAGTCACAATGGAAAGAGTATAGCGCACAGAAGAGTAAACCTCTTTATGAAAAAGAAAAACCAAAAAGCATTACACCAACTCTTCCTAAAAAAATAAAGAGTGTTGGACCAAAAGTTCGTATTAAACTCGAAAAAATCAAAAAAGTTATTCCAGAACCTGTTACAGTTGAAAAAGTTCTTATAATTAAAAAACCAAAAAAGATACAAAAAGATATAAGTTTTGATTTTTTTGGACAAGAAGTTTCATTTTATATAGATAAAAAATATAAAAAAGCTACTTTTTACCCTCAAAGCCAAAAAGGTATTATTAATTTTTTTGATATTTTAGCGTCAAGTGACTACAGCAGTACTCTTCAAGATATAAATTCTATAAGAAAAGAGTTGGCTTTAAATGATTGGGCAACATACCTATTGGTAACAAAACTCTCAGAGTCTTTATATTCAACTCCAGATGAGAGAAGACTTTTTTCATGGTTTATATTTAATAAATTGGGTTATGCGGTAAAGGTTGGTTTAGCTAATAAGCACATTGTTTTAATGCATTATAGTAAAAAAGCCATCTACTCTACACCAAACTATACTTTTAACAAGAGACATTTTTACGTTGTGGCTAACTACGCTAAGGGTTCGGTGGGAAAACTCTATACGTATAAACAAAACTATCCAGATGCGGATAAAGCGATGGACCTAGGGCTTAAAGAACTTCCAAACTTTAAAAAAGATATTAAGTCTAAGAGACTCTCTTTTAGAGAATTTGGTAATACCTATACTACAACTTACCATTATGATCAAAATCTTTTAGATTTTATGGCAACATATCCTCAAGCTGATTATGAAACATACTTTAACGCGCCTATGAGTGAGAGTGTGTACCAGGAAATAGCCAAAGATATGAAAAAATATCTAGACTCTAAAACATCAAGCGTAGCGATAAACTTTGTTCTTCGTTTTGTGCAAAAAGCTTTTGCTTATCAAATTGATCAAGATCAGTTTGGACGAGAAAAGGTTATGTTTGCGGAAGAAACACTCTACTATGATAAGTCTGACTGCGAGGATAGAGCCATACTTTTTTCTTACCTTGTTAAAGAACTTTTTGGTGTGACCGTTGTTGGTGTAAAATATAAAGATCATATGACGACAGCACTGTATATTCCAATGCAAGGTGACAGCATAAAGGCTGGGGGTAAAAAGTTTGTAATAGCGGACCCTACATATGTAAATGCAAATATTGGTCAGAGTATGCCAAAATATAAATCTCAAATTCCTCAAAGTTTTATACATGTAAGGACAGGTAGCTAGAATGCAACAACTTGAGTATTTAAGTAGTAATCGAGAGCTACTAAAAGCACTGAAGTCTTCAAAGAAAGTAAATTACTTTCTTGTAAATATAGATAACTTCTCGAGTATTAATGATACCTATGGTTTTGAAGTGGGGGACAGAGTTTTAGAAGAGTTATCGCACTTTTTAAATATGATAAAACCTATAAACGCTAAAGTTTATAGGTTTTGTTCAGATAAATTTGTTTTACTTGATGAACAGGAATTAGATGAAGAAGAGATAGTACAAATATCAGAAGAAATTTTATCATTCTTTTCTCAAGTAGAAATAGAAGTAGATGACATTACTCTAAAAATCTCTTTAAGTATAGGTATATCGATAGGTCAAGGTCTTATTAATATTGTTCAAGCTGAAGTAGCGATGAAAGAACTTAGAGAAAATAATCGTAATCATTATAAGATTTTTAATCCATTATCGAGTTTTGTTCACAAACAGCAACAAAATATTTATTGGATACATAAGATTAAAGAGGCTGTAGCAGATGAAAGCATCATCGCATTTTTTCAGCCTATAGTAAACAATAGTACACAAAGAATCGAGAAGTATGAGTGTTTGGCAAGACTTAAAGATGATGATGAGATTATATCTCCTTATCTTTTTATGGAGGCTGCAAAAGTGACAGGGAATCTTTCTTATGTAACTCGTTCATTGATTGGGCAAAGTTTTAAAAAGTTTTCTGGTACAAATTATGAATTTTCTTTAAATATCACGAGTGAAGATTTGTCACTTGAATATTTAGAAGAACTATTGTTAAAAAATGTGGCTAAGTATAAGATTAACCCATCTAGAGTGACATTAGAAATGCTTGAAAACATAACAACACTGGATGAGGGGACTATTATGACACAGTTGATGTCACTACGAATGAATGGTTTTAAAATAGCTATAGATGATTTTGGCTCAGCAAATTCAAACCTCTCTCGACTACTTGAGATAGAACCAGATTATCTAAAAATAGATGGTTCTTTTATAAAAAATATCATAACAGATAAAAAGAGTCAAATCATTGTAGACGCAATCATTACTATTTGTAAAAGTAGTGGTATAAAGATGGTAGCGGAGTATGTGCATAATGAAGAGGTGCAAGATAGAATAAAAGAGTTAGGTATTGAGTACTCTCAAGGATATTACTTTGGAGAGCCTCGAGCAGATTTACTAAAGATAGATTAATAACAGTATAATATGATAAAAATATTTTATTGGATGAAAATTAATGCAAATACAAACAAAGTTAATCTTAGGCGTACTTAAGATTATGAAGGAGGAGAAAAAAAATGTTGTTTATCTCCTCTATTATTCTATTATAGAAGCAATACTACTTTTGTCTATTCCTTTGGCATCATCCTTTGTTATAAATAGTATTCTGGCCCATGCAAGTATATCTATCATAGTTTTAGGCTCGATAGTGATTACCATTTTTATACTTACCACTTTACTTCAGGTTGTTAAACAATATATAGTTGAAAAGTTTGAGCAAAAGATTTTTCTCTCTACTGGCATTAAGATTGCTAGAATGGCACTTTTTGTTAGAGAATCAAGTGTTGATGCTAAAAATCTTATAGACAAATATATGAACTACTTTTTCGATATTGGTTCAATACAAAAGATTTTTCCTATTTTACTGCTTGATGGAACAGGACTTTTCGTAAAAGTTGTAGCTAGTCTATTGTTACTCTTGGCTTTTGATTTTTCACTTTTTATTTTGGGTGTCTTTTTCTTTATTATATTTGTAGTTTTAATTATATTCTTTGGTACTAATGGAATTAAGTATGCACTAGAACGTTCAGATGCAAAACATTGCGCCATACACTATTTACATACTATCCCTCAAATGCGAGATAATGAAAAAGAGATACTTAAAGGCTTTGACAGTGAGTTAAAAAACTATGTTAGGGCTAGGGATAAAATGTTTAGAATAATTTTACGTCAGTTAAGCTTGACCTATTTTATGGAAGGACTTATATTTAGCTCATTTCTCATTGTCGGCGGGAATTTAGTTATTCATGGATATATTCCTCTTGGTGAATTTGTCGCAGCAGAGATAATAGTTGTCTCAATTACAAGTGCACTCAAAAGTTTTATGAAGCAGATAGATTATATTTATGACATGGCAGAAGGCATGTACAAGGTGGAAAAACTTTCTTTGTCTTTAGAGGAGCATACTTTATGATAGATTATAAATTTAGTGCTTTAGACAATGTAAAGCTTAACCCTTTGGTAAGAAAGATGTGGCTATTTAGTTCTGTAATCTTTTTTTTACTGGTAGCTATGCTTTTCTTACCGTGGCAACAGACAGTTGAGGGCAAAGGAACTCTCATGGCAAGCGATCCAATGCAAAGAGACTATACAATTGCGGCTAGTATAGATGGATTTATAGATGAAGTTTATGTCAAAGAAAATCAGTTTGTAAAAAAAGGCACAAAACTATTTACTATAGTAGATCTCGATAAGAAGTATAAAGAACGACTTGAATCTATAAAAAACAGTTCTCTTGGCCAATATAAAAATTCTCAAACACAGGTGGAAAATTTTAAAGTCAAAAGACAAAACCTTGAAGAGTTTTACAAAACAGGATTAAGCGTATATGAGCAAAGGGATAAACAGACAAAAAACAAGATAGAGAGTCTCGAACTCAAAAAAATCTCATTAGCAAAAAATCATGAGATAGAAAAATTAAATTATGCACGTACAAAACTTTTGTATGAAGAAGGAATAGAGTCAAAAAGGAATGTTGAAGTACTTGAAAATAGGTTTATAAAAGCAGATGCTGAGCTAAAAAAAATTGATATTGATATAGAGATAGAAAAAAACACTTTAACAATAAGACAAGAAGAGAAAAAAAAGTTTGCCAATGAAACACAAAATAAGATAAAACTTTTAGATAATTCACAGTTATCTTTAGAGATTAGATTGAAATCATTGAGTCAAGATATTCAGAAAAATAGTTCAAACATAACTAAGTATAACTCAGGTGAAGTTGTTGCGCAAAAAGATGGTTATGTTGTAAGAATATATCAAAATGATAAACATAAGTTTATAAAAAAAGGACTAAAGGTTATGCTCTTTTCTCCTAAGGTTACTAAGAAAAGCCTTATGTTAAAGGTCTCAGATTTTAATATGCCACTCATAAAAGAGGGATTACCAGTAAGAATAAGGTTCTATGGATGGCCTGCACTTCAAATCTCTGGATGGCCAACTATACAGTATGGAACCTTTGGAGGAGTGATAGAGCAAGTTGAGGCTTCTTCTCATGAAAAGGGATTTTATTATGCTCGGGTTGGTGAAGATTCTCATGAAGTATGGCCTAAGGGTAATGATTTACGAATAGGAACACAGGCTACAGTATGGGTAAGACTTGATACTGTTCCAATATGGTATCAGCTTTGGAGATTGATGAATGCTTTTCCACCTCAAATGATAACTCCTATAATAGAGAAGAAGTAGTGAAATTATTATTAGTCATCTATATTCTATTAGCTTGTACACAGTTGAATGCAAAAGAGTTATTCACAAAAGAGATGATTCCACTTTATTTGAGTGAGTCAAATCCTTTTATCTATGCTGCCATAGGCGAGGAGAATATTTATAAAGAGAGAGAGACTTATTATTTGGGAGACTTAGATACTAAACTCTCTTTAAACTACGATAATAAAGATTACCCAATAAGTAATGGTGAGTATTTAAATGTAGGAGTTAATAAAGTTCTTGAAAATGGAACACAACTTATAGCCTCTTACAGAAAAGCCGAGGGTACACAAGAATATAACAACATTAAAACAAGTGATGATGGAGAGGTGCTAGCTGGTGTTAGAATACCTCTTTTAGAAGTTATAAATGGTATGAATAAAATAAAACTAGATATAAATTCTGCAGCTTTAGATAGAAAGAAGTATGGCTTTAAATCTCAAAATAATTTGCGAAACCTCTACTACAAGATCATAAGACAGTATATGGAAGTAGTTTATAATAAGTCAATAGTTCAACTTCAAAATGAACTTTTGCAAAAAGCGCAAAAGAGAGAATCAATTATAAAAAAGAGAGTGAAAGTAGGTTCTTTAGCTCAAATCACTCTTTTAGAAGCAGAGCAACAGATTATAAATAGAGAGCAAAACTTTGTGACTTCAAAAAATAAACTAGAAAATTCATTAGAAATTTTTATTAGGTATCTTAATCTATCTCAGGGAGAATTTAAAGAACATTATAAACTAGGAGATATACTTAATATTGAGTATGCGGATATAGATTTAGAGGCATATATAGATTTGGCTATTAGTAAAAGAGCAGATTTGAAAATGTATGATTTTGAGATAAAAAAAATTGATTTACAAAAACAACAGACAGAGCTTTTAAAGTATCCAAAACTAGATATTGGATTGTACGGGGTACATGATTTTAAATATGAAAATGGCTATAAAGTGACAGTAAATATGAATTTTCCTTTAGAAAGAAGAAAGTTTGACGGAGAATATGCTCAAAATAAAAACAGTAGAAGATATATACAGATGAACAAAGAAAAGGAGATTCTGAATATAAAAACTAGTTTGACAAATATAGTGAATACTTTACATGCACTCAAAAGTAATATAGAGAGTTCAAAAGAAGAAATAAATCTAGTGGAGAAGTTGGAAACATCTGAAAATAGAAAGTATTTTCTAGGGCTTAGCAACCTTTTTATGGTTAATCAGCGAGAAATTTATACTCTTGAAATCAAGAAAAAAGCTTTAAAGTATAATTTTGAATACTTGATTTTAGAGCAAGAGGCTAACAAAGAAGTTGGACTGGTTCTTTTAGGCGAAAATATTCGCCTAAGATTGTAAAGATTTAAGTTGCCCTCAACCAGATTTAATAAAGTATTTTACAACTAACCTTGTACTTACTTTGCTTGCGAGTACATTATATGCCAGTCCCGCAGATTCCGTAGATGATTTTGAGTCATTAATAAATGAACTGAGTGATATAGCAACAAAAAAATCCATAAATGTAGATTACTTGCCATCAGTTGTTACAGTTATTGATGCGCAAACATATAGAGACTCTGGTATACAAAATGTTGGAGAAGCATTAAATATGCTTCCAGGTATTCAAATGTAAGTTCAGCGTATGGGATATACGACTACGACCATAAGAGGTTTGAAAAGTCCAAACGCGTATCGTTCAGACAAAATAAAAATCTTAATAGATGGCGTCGCCATGAACAACGAAGCGCAAGGAAGTTCTAGTTTTTACATGGACTTTCCAATGCAACTTGTTGAAAAGATAGAGGTTCTTCGTGGTCCAGGATCTACCATTTATGGAGCTGGAGCTTTTTATGCAACGGTAAATATAATCACAAAATTAGGAAATTCCAAAGAGAAAAATAGACTATTTATCGGTACGGGTAGTTATAGCGATTTCGTAAATGCTTCTGACCTTGCGAAATATGGAACGCAGTACGAAATGCAGACTGATGAGAGCATGAATGACTTGACGGTAGGATTTAAAGCACAAAACAAGGGCTTTGAGTTTTTAACTAGATACAAGCAAAGCACTTATGGCAATTTTTATGGTTATAGCGAAAAGCTTGATCGAATAGGCAATCAAGACAAAGGTCGTTCAAGTTCTTACTTTTCGGCACAACTGTCATACGAAACTTCATTTAACGATTATAAGCTAGAGACGAAAGCGGGCTATTCTCGTAGAACTTTAGATGGAAAAGCAAGTATAGACCCTGTATCTGATATTGATACAATGTGAAGTGTGCTAAATAGGGCTTAAAAGCCCTTTGTTATAGAGTTTTGCAAAAGAGGTTTTAGTAGTTAAACGCCACTTTATAAGTAGGATCGTCTTCCTCGTATGAACAGTGTGGACCAGCTTGTTTTAATATAGCTTTACAGTCTGCGCTTAGATGACGAAGAAGTAAGTTTTTACCAGCATCCTCATACTTTTTAACAATACTATCAATCGCTTCAACACCAGAAAAATCTAAAACTTTTGCATTCTTGAAATCAATAACCACCTTAGGCGGATCCTGATCTATGCTAAAGTTGTCTGAAAAAGTAGTGGCACTTGCAAAGAATAGAGGTCCTTCAAGCGTATAAACTTTTGTACCATCCTCTTCTGAATGAGTTTTTGCCCATATGCGAGCATGTTTCCAAGCGAAAATAAGCGCTGAAATAATGACTCCAGCAATTACCGCTACCGCTAAATCTTCAACAACTGTGATAATCGTTACAACAATCATCACAAAAATATCAGCACGAGGCATATGTTTAAGGTGTGAAAAACTTGACCACTCAAATGTTCCAATACTCACCATAAACATAATACCAACAAGGACACCAACTGGAATAGTGTTTAAAACATCCGTCATTGATACAACAAGTACTAAGAGACCAACTGCCGCTACAAATGAAGAGAGACGACCAAGGCCACCAGAAGTAAAGTTGATGATACTCTGCCCAATCATGGCACAACCAGCCATTCCTCCAAAGAATCCACTCGTAATATTTCCACATCCAAGCGCAATACACTCTTTGTTTCCACTACCACGAACGCCACTCATCTCGTCTAAAACTGCTAAAGTAAGAAGAGACTCAATGAGACCCACTAACGCCATGATAATCGCATATGGAAGTACCATAAGTATAGCCTCAAGACTAAATAGTGTATCAGGAATGATAAGGTGAGGAAGTTGCCCTTTAAACTCACTAAGGTTGGCTAAAGAGCCTACTGTGATAGTGTCTATTTGCATAAAGTAAACAACTAGAGTTAATACTACGATAGCAACAAGACCTGCAGGAATAACTTTTGTAAATTTTGGAAGTATGTACATGATTAACATAGTTATGCCAACAACGACATACATAGAAATACCTTGGCCTTCAAAGAATTTAAATTGAGCCATTGCTATAACTATTGCTAAACCGTTTACAAAACCATATAGGGCAGGTTGAGGAACAAGACGAATGAATTTACCAAGTTTAAAGAGACCAAACGCAACTTGAATAGCGCCCGCAATGATAGTAGCTAATAAAAGATAGTTAAGTGCATGAATATACAACTCTTCACCAACCATACCAGCAGCTGTAAGTTTTGCGTTTGCCTCAAGCATAAGGCCTATCATAACAACCGCAACACTTCCCGTGGCACCAGAAATCATACCTGGTTTTCCACCGATAATAGATGTAATAAGACCAATAATAAAAGCGGCGTACAGTCCAACGATTGGGCTTACACCTGCGATAAAACTAAATGCGATGGCTTCAGGAACGAGTGCTACTGCAACAACTAGACCAGACAGAATATCATTTTTGATATTAGCGGCAGAATATTTTTTTAAATCAAACAATATTAAGCCTTTAGTGAGCTAAGTTGCTCTTGTACTTTTACTTGTTTTGCCTGCGCATCCGCTAATGTTTCACGGTTTTTAGTAAGTACGTCTTCTGGTGCGTTTGCAACGAAACGCTCATTGTTGAGCATACCATTTGTCTTGTCTATCTCTTTTTGAAGTTTGTCATCTTGTTTAGTAAGTTTGTTGATGATAGAACTAAGGTCTATAGAATCTGTTGGTATGAATGTTTCGCACATATCAGAAATGTCACTCACCGCATTTTCTATTTTAGTTTCTGTAAACTCAACATCAGTTACCTTTGCAAGTCTTACTATAAATGGAAGCATACTTTTCTTCTCGTCTTCACTTATTGCGTCTATCTTTACATAGGCTTTTTCTATCTTTTGGTTTGCTAAGTCTACAAGAACTTTCGCGCGTCTTATAGAAACGATAGCGTCCATAATAATATTAAACTTCTTCTCTTCTGCATCGCGTTTCTTTGTTTTGTGTGGATAAGGCATAATCATAATAGAGTCACTATCTTCTAAAGACGTCCCGGATAACTCATGGTAAAGATGCTCTGTAACAAAAGGCATGAAAGGGTGAAGAAGTTTCATGGCTTCTTTGAAAATCGCGCCAAGTTCAACTATAGAATCTTTATCAGCCTTACTTAGCTCAATTCCCCAACCACAAAACTCATTCCATATAAATCTATAAATAACAGTTGCTGCGTCGTTGAATTTATACTCATCAAGTGCTGCTCTTGTCTCTTTAGTAGCTACATTTAAACGACTCAGCATATACTTTCCAAGCTCAGTTTCTACACAAAAACTAGAAAGGTCAGGAAATACATCTACATTCATTTGAAGATATTTTGAAGCATTGTAAAGTTTGTTTGTAAAGTTACGGTTTAACTCTAACTTCTCAGTACTCATACGAATGTCACGACCTTGTGCGGCGGATACGGCAAGAGTGAAACGCAGTATATCTGCAGAGTATTGATTTACCATATCGAGAGGGTCTATAACATTACCCTTTGACTTAGACATTTTATCGCCTTTTTCATCACGAACTAGAGCATGAAGGTAGATGTGCTTAAATGGAAGTTTTCCATTAAAGTTTTCACCCATCATCATCATTCTAGCTACCCAGAAAAATAGAATGTCAAAACCAGTGATAAGAAGCGTATTTGGATAAAAATCTTTCATATCATCAGACTGAAAAAGTTTGTCCATCTCAACATCACCATTGCCCCAACCTAAAGTTGAAAAAGGCCATAGAGCAGATGAAAACCAAGTGTCTAAAACATCAGGGTCTTGCGTTACGTTTTTACATGCACATTTAGGACAAGCTTCAGGTTTTACTTCTTGTGAAGCAAATTCATGCTCACATTCATCACAGTAAAATACTGGAATCTGATGTCCCCACCAAAGTTGACGGCTTATACACCAGTCACGAAGTTCACCCATCCAAGAGTTATAAGAGTTAATCCAGTGAGGCGGAAAAAACTGTGCTTCACCTTCGTTTGTTTTTGCTATTGATTTGTCTGCTACTTCTTTACGAACAAACCATTGTCTAGAGATATATGGCTCAACGATATTTTTACATCTGTAACAGTGACCAACTTGGTGTTTATGGTCTTCTATCTTAGTGATAAAGCCCTCTTCATCAAGGCGTTTAACAATGATGTCACGAGCTTCCATACGTTCAAGTCCTTTAAACTCTCCAGCATAGTCGTTTAAAATACCTTTCTCATCAAACACCGTAATGAACTCAAGGTTATGGCGTTTACCAACTTCGTAGTCATTTTGGTCGTGAGCGGGAGTTACTTTAACAACGCCAGTTCCAAATTCCATGTCTACATGAGAGTCAGCGATTATTTTTACCGTTCTCTCTAAAAGTGGAAGTTTTACTTCTTTACCGATGATGTCTTTGAACCTCTCATCATCAGGATGAACCATAACGGCAGTATCTCCGAAATATGTTTCAGGACGAGTTGTTGCTACTTCAACACTACCACTTCCATCAGCAAAAGGATATGTCATATAGTAAAATTTACCATCGTGGTCTTCGTGTTCTACTTCGATGTCTGAAAGTGCGCCATCATGAGTACACCAGTTTACCATGTAGTTTCCACGAACTATAAGTCCATCGTTGTAGAGTTTTACAAAAGACTCTTTAACAGACTTTTGAAGTCCAGCATCCATAGTAAAACGTTCTCTTTCCCAAGCTGGAGATACGCCCATAACGCGAAGTTGTTGTGTCATGATTCCCGCAGACTCTTCTTTCCAAGCCCATACTCTTTCTAAAAACTTCTCACGACCAAGTTCTTCTTTTGTGGTTCCCTCTGCAAGAAGTTGTTTCTCAACAACATTCTGAGTAGCGATTCCCGCATGGTCCGTTCCTGGCTGCCAAAGAGTTTTATATCCATCCATACGTTTGTAGCGAGTTATGATATCTTGGAGCGTAAATGTAAGCGCGTGACCTATATGAAGACGGCCTGTTACATTTGGAGGTGGCATCATGATAGAGAATTTTTTATCATCTCTTTGAATAGACTTGTTTCCATCTACTTCAAAGTATTTTCTCTCTTCCCAAATTTTATAATATTTATTTTCTACTTCTTGTGGATTGTACTGGTTCTCTGACATTTTTGCACCTTTAAATAGTCTCAATTAAAATTCCGCGATTATA
>CAWUTM010000087.1:0-8851 GCA_963925755.1 uncultured Sulfurimonas sp.
CTATTATGGCAACACCAGCGATAGAACTCCTAAGTAAATACTACCCAAATGCAAAATTTACATTTGTTGGGAGTTATGTAAGTATAGAAGCACTTAAATATCATCCATTGTGTGAAAAAGCAATTGTAGATGAAACCAAAAAAGCACCATCACGTTTACTTGCTACTTACAAACTAGCCAAAGAACTTGGTGAGTTTTCTTTAGCTATTACTTTTAGAAACCAACTCCATTCATCTTTGCTACTGCGTTTTACAAAAACCGTCATCTGTTTAGCTAAAAGCTCATGGCACTCAAAACTTCTACTTTCACACACTCCTCATATAAAAGCGGATAGACATTTAGTAGAACAATATAGCAAACTAGCGATGATAAATAGTGATAACTTTGATGGAGAGTCACCAGAATTAAAACTTTATATAGAAGCTAAAAATTTTACTAAACCCACGCTTGGCATAAATGCTGGGGCGACTTATGGAAGTGCTAAACGCTGGTACCCTGAACGTTTTGCAGAGGTGGGTGCTTCTTTTAGCAGTGAGTATGACATCATTATTTTTGGTGGACCCGATGAAGTAGAGATGGCTCAAGAGATAGAAAATCATCTTATAACGCTGGGTGTCAAGAACTACACGAATCTAGCTGGAAAAACTAATATAAAAGAACTTTGTGCAAGTATCGGAGGGTGCTCTCTCTTTGTCACAAATGATAGTGGACCAATGCATGTGGCAGCTGCTTATAATGTTCCAACTGTTGCTATTTTTGGACCAACAAAGTACACGGAAACATCACAATGGAAGAATAAAAAAAGTTTGATAGTTAGACATGAAATGGAATGTAGTCCATGCATGAAACGCGAGTGTCCCCTAGGACATCACGACTGCATGAAGAGTATCACTTCAGGTGAAGTGATTACAAATATTAAAAGTTTATTTTAAAACCAGCGAACCAAGATGTATTGTAGTTAACCATTCCTGATTTTTCTACTTTCTCTGGTACATATGTAGTGTTTATTTTTCTAAACCCTACTGTTACTGCCGCATTTTTTATAATTTCCATATCGTAACTTACTCTATACTCTAAAAACTCTTGTGCATCACTAAAGCTCAATGCTTGTGGTGCATAATACAGCGAACCATTTAGAGTCATTGGAATTAAATTTTTTGCAGGTATAGTATATGCAAACTCTAATCCTAATGGAAGTGATGAGAAATCTTGTGTATAGTTAAACTTTGCGCCCATTCCAATCTTCATTCCATTATCACCAATCTTTTTCATAATTAGATAGTTAACTTCGTAGTATGGTTCTAATGTCGTATTAGCATCAGAGTTTTCTTGGTCAGCATTTAAAAATTTTGCACCTAGAAACATAGTATTTGGTTCTATCGTATCATTAAATTGACCTAGATCAAACTTGGCACCTATTTCTAAATCTCTTTCGTTTATATTTAATTCACCTAAGTGCATAGCAAATGCTCCAACACTAAGCGTTGTTACTAATAGTAGCTTTTTTAACATGATTTTCCTTGAATTTTTTCTATCGTTTTTGTTGTACTTTTACCATCAACAAAATCAACAAGTTTTAACTCACCAGCAAATTCTGTTCCGACAACCTCTTTTCCTTCATAATCTCCACCCTTTACCAATGTATCAGGTTGAATCAATTTTATCAAATCAATAGGAGTATCTTCTGAAAATGGTACAACAAAATCAACAGCTTCTAAAGCAGCTAATAAGTAAGCTCTATCTTCTGCAATGTTTACAGGACGAGTGGGACCTTTTAAACGCGATACAGACTCATCAGAGTTCAATCCAACTATGAGTATATCTCCAAAGCTTTTAGCAATTTGAAGGTACTTAACATGTCCAACATGAAGTATGTCAAAACAGCCATTGGTAAAGACTACTTTTTTACCATTCTCACGGTAATGCTTTACTAAAGCTTCTATGTCTTTAAAACTTTTAATATGCGCGTCTGAAGTACTTTTATGTAAAGACGCTTCATACTCTTCTATCTCTTCTATATTTACAGTAGCACTACCAATCTTTCCAACGACTACACCCGCAGCTAGGTTAGCAAACGCTGCCGACTCTTGTATACTCTTTCCGGCAGATAAGGCAAATGCTATAGAAGCTATAACAGTATCCCCTGCTCCAGTTACGTCAAAAACTTCTTTAGCAACAGTTGGAAAAATTTCTACTTCCTTGTCTAAAGTGGCAATTCCATCCTCAGAAAGAGTTATAAGAGAAATACCTAAATCACACTCACTTTTAAGTTTTAATAGTGCTTCTTTAAGTGTTTTTTCATCATTAATCTCAATATTTGTCGCAAGGATTGCCTCTTTTTTATTTGGTGTTAAAAGATAAGCTCCACGATACTTTGAAAAATCACTCCCCTTTGGATCTACAAGTACTTTTACATTAGCACTCTTCGCTAAAGAGATGATTCCCTGACATAGTGCATCGGTTAATACACCTTTACCATAGTCTGATAAAATCAACATATCATAGGAATTTATTGTACTGCTAAGAGATTCAAGTATTTTACTAACGGAAGTGTCTGTAATGCTATCTTTACTCTCTTTATCATATCGTAGTATCTGCTGACTTACCGCGATGACACGACTTTTTTTGGATGTTTTTCTTTCATTTTGAGTAATAATGTTTTGAGTATCAACACCTATCTCTTGAAGCATTGAAAGAAGCTCTTTTCCATTATCATCATCACCTATAACACTACTCACACTCACATTGGCACCCAATGCATTGAGGTTATTTATAACATTACCCGCTCCACCTAGAACCGTCGTCTCTTTAGCTATATCTACGACTTGTACTGGTGCTTCAGGACTTATACGTTCACAAGAACCCCAAAGATAATGGTCTATCATCAAGTCACCAACAACTAAAATATTTGGTTGTGCCTCTTTTAAAACATTCATCTACTTTACTTCTGCTTCATATATACGTTTAATCTCACTTACATAAGCTTTAATCCCATCTTCCATCTCATAAGCAGGTTCATATCCTAGGGCATCTCTTGTAGTTGCTATATCCGCTTCTGTATGAAACTGGTATGAACCTATAAATGGATTTGGAATATATTCACATTGTAGAGTAGTGCCGAGTTCCTTTTGTAGTATGTCCACTATGTCTTGAAAACTTCTTGCTTTTCCTGTTCCAACATTATAGATACCACTTTGCTTAGGTTGCATCGCTTTAACATTTGCTTGGATTATATCTCCGATATAGATAAAGTCACGAAGAATTTTATCGCTATCTTCAAAAAGTTTAGGATTTTTTCCAGAAAGTATTTGGTGTCCAAACTGTAGAACCATAGAAGCAGTTGTATTTTTAAAGTACTCTCCTGCTCCATAAACATTGAAATAACGCAGTCCTACTATACTAATATCACTTGATTTTATATACTCCCGGCTTAAGTGGTCCATAGAAAGTTTAGAAAATCCATATACGTTTTGAGGGGCTTCACGACCAACTCTTTGTGGTGATTCTGCGTTACCATATGTTGCCGCTGAAGAAGCATATATCATATTTGCGTCATGTGCAACAGCTAGGTCTAGTAAATCTTTATATGCGTTTACATTCGTTTTTATCATTAAATCTTGCTCTTGAGCCGTAGTGTCACTAATTGCCGCTTCATGAAAAATATAATCAAATTTATAGTTTATTTCTAAATCAAGAAGTAGCTCTTTATCGTTAATGTCTCCACTAATTATCTCACCTGTAAAACCTATGAGGTTTTTAAAGTGACCAAAACTTTTCAGATTACCATTTGAAAGAGTTTCTCCACTTCTAAAACAGTCCAAAATTACAACTTTTGCGTCAGGATGGTTCTCCTGGAAGTAAAATGCTAAATTAGAACCTATAAAACCGGCTCCACCTGTTATTAATATTGTTTTTTCTTTTAAATCATTATCTATGTATCTCATATCCACATCCACGCTATATTTATTTAAATATAATAATACCTTTTAATTCATTAACAAGTATTTAAGACACAAAACATTATAATGCATCCAAACATTAAAATCAAGGAAATAAAATGAAAAAAATAGTAATCACTACACTTGTAACTCTTGGTCTAGCATCAACTTTAACTGCTGGTGTAATCGCTGGTAAATGTGTTGGTTGTCATGGTGCGGATTGGTCTAAAAAAGCAATGGGGAAATCTAAAGTTGTTTCTAACATGACTCATGCAGATATCGCTGCAGCTCTTAAAGGTTACAAAGCTGGTACTTACGGTGGACCAATGAAAGGTCTTATGAAAGGTCAAGTTGCTTCATATTCTGATGCTGACTTAGATGCTTTTGCAGCTACTATAGGTAAATAATTTTAGGCTAAAGCCTTATGTAGAAATCAACTAAATTGATTTCTATACTCTACTTTTAAATCACCTTCATTGGTGATTTATATACTTACTCTGGTCTATAACCTTTTTTAGACTTTTTCTTTTTCTCTTCATTTACTCTAGCATCATTTAAATCTTCTTCATTATCGAACTTAGTCGCATTTAAAAATTTCTCTTCATCATCAAACTGTCCATTATTTACAGCCCACATAAATGCAAATAGCGCGAGTCCTCCTAAAAAAAGAGAACCTCCTAACATCATAGTGACAATCCAACTATCCATTTTTAACTCCTAGTCCATTTATATTTTATTCGTAGTGAATTTCCAACCACTAAAAGTGAGCTAGCACTCATTGATAAAGCGGCAATCAAAGGAATGATAAAACCTGCCATAGCTAAAGGTATAGTTATAGCATTATATAAAAATGACAGAGCAAAATTTTGTTTAATAAGATTGAAAGTAGTATGAGATATTTTAAAAGCGTCATCTAAAGATATAAGAGTATCATTTAAAAGGACTATATCACTCACTTGAACTGCTATATCACTTCCACTTCCCATTGATATTCCAATATCTGATTTTCCTAGAGCAAGTATATCATTTATTCCATCACCTACCATTACCACAACCTTATTATCTCTATGCAACTCATTTATAAATTCTAGTTTATCTTTTGGAGAAAGAGAATAGTTTATGTTTTGTATTCCTATCTTTTTAGCTACATTATAAGCACTTTTTTTATGGTCGCCAGTAAGCATTATTGTCTCGATATTTTTATTATTTAGATGCTTGATTAATTCACTCGCGCCTTCTCTTATTTTGTCTTGTAATTCATAAGTAGCAACAACTTGTTTATTAATAGCAAAATAAAAAATCGAGTTTTCATTTTCATGCTCACATTCAATATTATATTCATTCATTAAGTCTTTGTTGCCACCGAGAAGCAAGATTCCATTATATTCTGCGAGTATACCCTTTCCTGGAAGCTGTTTAAATGTAGTCAAAACCTTCTCATCTAAAATATCAATGTATTCATGAATTCCTTTAGCGATGGGATGATTAGAACCTTTTACAAGCGAAGACAATAAGCTTTTATCAAACTCAGTGTAAATATTTTCTTGAACTACTTTAGGTTTTCCAACAGTTAAGGTTCCAGTCTTATCTATAACAAGTACATTTGCTTTAGCCATAGTCTCTATATGTGCCGCTTCTTTAAATAGTATTCCTTTTTTAGCACCTAAGTTTATTCCTACTAATGTTGCAACAGGCGTTGCAAGACCTAATGCACAAGGGCAAGCGATTATAATAACAGAGATTCCAACCATCAAGGATTCTTCAAATCCATAATCTAGCAACAACCAACTTATAAATGTTAGTAAAGATAAGAATAAAATAGCAGATGAGAAATGTTGGGAGAGTTTATTAGCTAATTGTTCTATCTTTGGTTTTTTGTTTATGGCGTTCTCAAGTAAAGAAACAATAGTGCAAAGAGTTGAATCTTTAAAATTCTTTGTAGCTCTATAGTGTATATCAGCGTCAATACTAAGAGTTCCACTAATAACTTTTTCACCCTTTCTCTTATATATAGGTTCACTTTCCCCTGTTAAACTAGACTCGTCAAAGAATCCTTCACTATTAAGTATCTCACCATCAATTAGTAACTTTTCACCAGAGGAAACAATAATAGTATCTCCAACATTAACTTCTTCAAGCTTCACCAAAGAACTTTTAGAGTTCTTAAACACTTTTACTTCACTTGCTAAATGTTCAGAAAGCATATCAAGACTATCTGCCGCATTTTTTTTACTAAGAACTTCTAGAAATTTTCCTATGAGTATAAAAGTTATAATCATACTTACCGAGTCAAAGTATGCTTCACCATGTTCTGTAATTGTGATATATATAGAATAAATATATGTTAGTAAAGCTCCAGTTGCAATAAGAAAGTCCATATTAATGATATTATGCTTTAGCCCATAGTATGCACCTCTAAAAAACACCCATCCGCTATAGAAAAGTACCGGCGTAACTAAAATTCCTTCAGCAATGTTAAGAGTAGTCTTTATATCTTGATCAATGCCAGTAAAATATCCAGCATATTGAGCCACTGCAATCCACATAATGTTCATCGATGAAAAAATTGCAACTGACATTTTTAAATAGTAATTTTTTCTTTCTTTATTTACTTTAATCTCTTGTACGGAAGTATCATACGGGTAAGCATTATATCCTACAGAACGTATAGCATCTATGATTTTAGATAGCTTAACCTTTTCGTCAAACCAAACTATATGCGCTTTGTTATTTGTAAAGTTAATATCAACTTCGATGACACCGTCTAACTTATGAAGTACTTTCTCATTTAGCCAGATACAGGCAGAACAGTGTATCCCTTCAACTATTAAAGAAATTTCGCATAGTCCATCACTCGTCTCTTTCACAAACTTACTATAAAAAGCATCTGAATTATAATTAGAAGAGTTTTCGTATTGATCTTTTGGAGGAGACAACTTAGTATTTCCACTTTTGTCATAAAATGAATCTAAGCCTTCAGCAGACAGAAGGTGATAAACTCCTTGGCATCCCTTGCAGCAAAAATAATTTTCATTCTCTTTTATCATGACTGATGGAGAGAAATCTAAATGACAATGAGAGCAGATTACATTACTCGACAAGTTCAAACTTTCCTAGTTCTCTATTCTTTTTTAGTTTATTCCATTCTTTTACAAAACCATTCATACAGACGTAAACACCGTTTGCAGGTAAAGAATTTATAAAACCTAAAGAAATGCCAATATTAAGAGTTGCTTCTATATTGTCAATTTCAAAGGGTTTCATAGCACCAGTTAAAATAATAGTTCTATTATCAAATATCTCATCTAAGAATTCAGCAGTTTTGTCCATTGTATCAGTACCATGAATTATTATAAATTTATCTTCGTCTGAATTTTGAATGATATTAGCTATAGTCTCTCTATCATTTTCATTCATATCAAGACTATCTTTATAACAAACACCCGCAATTTTATACTGATAATTTACACTTTTTAAAATTGTATCGACTACTTTATTATCAAATGGTATTTCAAGTTCACCATTTAGTTTATTATATTGCTTATTAAATGTACCACCACAGTTTAAAATCAACATATTTTTATTTCCATATCTCGCTAAATTTTGAAACTATTTTTGTAGCTTTGGAATTCATAGTTTTCTTTGATTCATCAAAAAGATAAGATTTCCTTAAACCTGCATTTAATCCAGCTTCAATATCTCTCTCTTTATCGCCTATAATAATTGAAGAATTCAAGTCTATATCAAAATCTTTTTGAGCGTTTAATAACATTCCAGGATTTGGCTTACGACAATCACACTTACCAGATATATCAGGATGATGGGGACAATAATACACCTTAGAAATTTTTATTCCATTTTTAATAAACTGATCAACCATCCAAGAAGTAAGTACATCAAAATCATTTTGAGTATAATACTCTCTTGCAATACCAGATTGATTCGTTACAACAATAATAATATATCCTAAATTAATATAATATTTACAAAGATCAAAAATACCATCAATAAACTCAAAATCTTCTATTTTACAGAGATATTCTTTTTCAATATTGATAACACCATCACGGTCAAGAAATAAAGCTTTATTCATCAATTAAGAGCTAACTCCATCAGCAAATATCTCTTTTTCGATAATATCACAAAGGATATGACCAATTAAGATATGAGACTCTTGAATACGTGGCGTAGAATTCGATGGCACAATTAAAGATATGTCAGCAAGTTTTGCCATCTCTCCACCATCTCGTCCAGTCAAAGCAACCGTTGTAATATTCTTCTTCTTTGCAGATTCAAAAGCTTTGACAATATTAGCAGAGTTACCAGAAGTTGATATACCAATAAAAATATCTCCCGCTTGCCCCATACCTTCTAGTTGGCGAGAAAAAACTTGATCATAACCATAATCATTTCCAATTGCAGTTAAATTTGAGGTATCCGTAGTTAGTGCCAAAGAAGGGATAGAAGGTCTATCAAAACCATAGCGTCCTACAAGTTCAGCTGCTATATGTTGAGCATCTGCTGCACTACCACCATTGCCAGCCAAAATAGTTTTTTTATCTCCACGATAAAGTGCAACACACTTTTTCGCAACGTCTTCGATATTGTTTAATAATTCTTCATTTTCATAAATAGCTTGTTTTGTTTCAAAAGATTTTTTTATCTGATCTTTAATATATTCTCTCATATAACATCCTAAAATAGTATATAAAATAATATCATATAAATGATAATAATAAGATTTTTTGTAATAACAAAAGTATACTAAAGTAATAGTAAATTTGTAAAAGTAAAAGTAATTTGGGAGTAAATAAAGAAGTAAAAACAACCAACTAGGCAGCGACCTACATTTCCAATCCTGAAAGGATAAGTATTATCAGCGATGAGGGGCTTAGCTTCTGGGTTCGGAATGG
>CAWUTM010000088.1:0-6302 GCA_963925755.1 uncultured Sulfurimonas sp.
CTTGTTTTAGCAGCACTTGTCTCAGAAGGTGTGACAAATATTCACCGTATATACCATCTTGACCGTGGATATGATTCTTTAGAAAAGAAGCTAGGGAATGTTGGAGCAAAAATAGAACGTTTATCTGAGTAAATAAAGCTCAAAAGATTAAAATATAATTTAATCTTTAAAGATTATCATCTCATATACGCTTCTAGTAGTTACAAGTGCTTTATCGGGAGATACTGAGTGAGAATTTTTAGCAGTTTGAACTTCATGACGAAGTTCTGCTATCTCTTTTTCCATCTCATCAACATTTATTTTTAAACGCAAAATTATATCTACCCCTGCAAGGTTTACCCCTAGTTCGCGAGTTAAACGAAGTATTAGTTTTATTTTATCTACGTCGCGTTCAGAGTAAAGTCTGATGCGACCATTAGAACGTGAAGGACATATGAGGTTTTCGCGTTCATACTGACGCAAAGTCTGTGGATGTATATCTAAAATCTTTGCAACGATACTTATTAAATAAACAGGCTCATCATATTTGTGTATCATTGGTTAAACCCTTCTAGTCTTTTGGTAGTTTTTCTTTCATTATTTCAACTAAGTCTTCATCGAGAGTCTCAACGTTTGGTAAAACTATATTTGCTTTAAGGTATAAGTTTCCTCTTGTTTTTGTCTTACGGTTCATTGCACCCATTTCTTTAACACGGAAACGTTGTCCATTTTTTGTGTTTTGAGGTACTTTTAGCTTTATCTCTTTCTCTAATGTTGCTATAGCGATTTTCTCTCCAAAAAGTGCTGCGTAGAGTGGTACGTCAAAAATTTTAACTAAGTCATCACCCTCTCTCTCATAATCAGAGCTAGATGCTACTGTGATTTTAAGGAACAAGTCACCAACTCGACCAGATTGAGCATGACCTTTTCCTTTTACGCGCATCTTCTCACCAGAGTTTACGCCAGCAGGAATCTTAATGTCAAATCTATCGCCTTGAACGGAAACCGAATGACTTCCACCTAAAATAGACACTATAAAAGGAATCGTTACATTTGTTTCAATATCAAGATTAACTTCTTGTTGAAAACCACCGCCGCCAAAACCGCCGCCAAATGGATTACCTCCACCTCCGCCACCGTTTGAAAACATTTCGCGAAGTATATCTTCCATGCTCCCAGCTCCAGCTCCACCATGGCTACGTGAGAAATCATGGAAATTCTGTCCACCGAACATTGAGTCACCCTGCATGTCATACTGCTGTTTTTTCTCTTTGTCACTGAGTATTTCATAAGCAGAGTTTATTTCTTTAAACTTTTCTTCTGCATTGGGGTCTTTATTTACATCGGGATGATATTGACGCGCTAATTTTCTATATGCTTTTTTTATTTCTGATTCGTTCGCGTTTTCATTTATTTCTAAAGTTTTGTAAAGGGATTTTGCCACTGTTTTTCCTGATAAATTTCTTATATTAATTGTTAGTGCGATTATATCATAAGAGTTGAGTGCATGTCAATCAAGGTTTAAAAGCAGTAAAATTTAAAATCAAAAGAGCAATGGAGTTCCAAGAAGCATAGTGAGGAGGTGCACTAATGTGCCCGCACTGACCAAAGGGAACAAGTGCCCTTGGGGTACGACGAACGTAGCGACGCAGGAAATGCGTTGCTATTTTAATTTTTAATGTAAAAAGTGACGAACTTCTGAGAAGTAAAGACTCATACCAAATTCGTTTGCAGCGTCTATTATCTCTCCATCACGAATGCTTCCACCAGGTTCAATAACATTTTTAATACCAGCTCCTGCCGCTGCATCTATGGAATCACGGAAAGGGAAAAATGCTTCAGATGCAAGAGCAGCACCAGTTACGTCTAGTCCCATGTCTTTAGCTTTTTTCAGAGCACACTGAGCCGCATCAACGCGAGAAGTCATACCCATTCCAACAGCTACCATTGCAGAGTTTTTAACATACACGACACAGTTGGACTTAGTTAAAGACGCAACTTTATAAGCAATCTCTAAATCTTTCATTTCTTGCGGTGTCGCCGCGTTTTTAGAAACAAGCTTCGCGTTTTTAACTTCATCAGCTCCAACAACATCCGCGTCTTGAAAAACAAATCCGCCATCAACATGTTTGAAGTCTTTTTTATCGTTAGCTAGAACTAATTTATCAGCTCCCATTTCAAAAAGTTTGATACGTTTTTTCTTAGCAAATATCTCTTGAGCTTCCTCAGTTATACGACCAGCGATAACAACCTCTAAGAAAATTTCATTCATTTTTTCAGCTAACTCTGCGTTTACCGTACCATTAACAGCGACAACACCACCAAATGCAGAAACAGGGTCACACTTAAGTGCCTCTTCATAAGCTTCTAATAAAGTATCTTTAATAGCAAAACCACAAGGGTTACCATGTTTAGAGATACAAACAGCATTATCATTTCCAAAACCAGAGGCAATTTTCACAGCACCATTTAGGTCATTTAAGTTATTGAAACTTGCTTCACCTTTTAGCGTTGTAAAGTTCTCAGAAAAGTGATTGTCAAATTCATAAAGAGCACCTTTTTGATGAGGATTTTCACCATAACGAGTATTCATAACTTTGTTTCCAACAACAAATTGTTTCTCACCAAAACCATCATTGAAACGCTGGTTCATATAGTTTGCAATCATAGAGTCATAAGCTGCTGTGTGCTCATATGCTTTTATCATATATCCACGACGGAAATCTTTTGTGTTTTTTTCATTTTCTATAGCATCGATAACTTCAGAGTAATCTTCTACATTAGTAACAATGATAACTGCGTCAAAGTTTTTCGCAGCACTACGAACCATAGCCGGTCCACCGATGTCAATGTTTTCTATTATGTCATCAAAGTCGTCAGTTCTCTCAATAGTCTCTTTAAATGGGTAAAGATTTACACATACTAAATCAATAGACTCTACACCAAGCTCTTTGGCTTGGTCAAGATGAGACTGCTTATCGCGACGGTGAAGGATTCCACCATGAACATAAGGATTAAGAGTTTTTACACGTCCTTCAAAACACTCAGGGAACTTTGTAACTTCATCAATCTCTATAGCTTTTATACCAGCTTCCACTAACTTTTTATATGTTCCACCAGTAGAAATAATCTCATAATCATTCTTTACTAATGACTGACAAAATTCAACTACACCCGCTTTATCGCTAACACTTACTAATGCTCTTTTCATGAAAAACCCTTGACTAAAATAATTATGGGATTTTATCTAATTATAGTTTAGATAATGGTAAACTATGTAAATTAACATTTTGGATTTCATATGAATAATATTGCAATTTTATGTTCTGGTGGTGATGTCTCTGGGATGAATCCAGCTTTAAAACATTTTGTAGAGTACTCTATTAAAAAAAATCTTACACCCTATTTTATTTACGATGGTTACGAAGGTCTCATTGATAACAAAATTACTAAAGCAACTTATAAAGATGTTTCGGGAATTATCACTCGTGGTGGTACAAAAATAGGCTCTGCAAGAAGCTCGCGTTTTATGGAAAAAAAGTTTCGTAGTATTGCTAAAAAAAACCTCGATAGACTTGAGATAAAGCAACTTGTTGTCCTTGGTGGGGATGGCTCATTTCTTGGACTCGATGTTTTCTATAAAGAACATGGCATTTCTTTTTGTGGTATTCCATCAACAATAGATAATGATATAAATGGAACTGATTACTGCTTAGGAGTGGATACAGCACTCAACATAATAAAAAATGCAATTGATTCTATTCGTGATACTGCTTCATCATTTAAAAGAGCTTTTGTAATTGAGACTATGGGAAGAGACTGTGGTTATCTAGCACAAACATCCTACCTTACATCTGGTTCAGAACTCTGCTTAATCCCAGAAATAAAGTATGATTTAAAGAGCTATGAAGACAAGTTTAAAAAAGAGTTAAAAGATGGCAGACGCTATTTTCTAGCAATTGTTGCTGAGGGAATTAAAGAGGACTCTATAGCAATAGCCCAATGGTTCGAGCAGAGTATTGGGATAGAAGCAAGAGTAACTGTCCTCGGGTATACGCAACGAGGTGGTAATCCTTCTGTTTATGATAGATTGATGGCATATAAGTTTGTAAATTATGCGATAGATGCCTTAATCGAAGGGAAGAAAGAGTCTATTGTTTGTTATTCTCAAGGTGGTTTTGTATACAAAAGTATAGAAGAAGTTGTCTCACATAAAAAGATTTTGGAACTACTTATATAAGAAAATGGAATACTATTTGCTAAACGACTTATGATTCTAAGATATAAGGATATAAGATGAAAGCAAGAGAAATCACGATAGACACTGACAATCTGGATTTGAACTACGACAGCGCTTTGACCATAGACTTAGTAAAAGATTACGTTATAGAGGATTTAGAAGTTCCACGTAGCTGTATCAAATCATTTGAGCTACATGGTCATTATGTAGATATAAAACTTAACTCACAGAAAAGTTTTTTTAACGACGATTGGTATGTAAATTTGCAGAGAGTATCTTAGGTATCTCTCTCATCTGCACATCACAACCAAGTCCAGTTTTATAGACAACAATATATTTTATAAAGAACATGGAATACCGCTTCATCGTTTAAGCGTGCTTTTGTTGTAGAAACAATGGGTAGAAATTGTGGTTATTTAGCACTAGTGACTCATCTAACTTCAGGCTCGTAACTCTGTCTTATACCAGAGATAGTATGTGATATCTAAGACAAAAAGGCTCGATGATGAGCTTTTGTCTTATCTTTAGCCATGGTGATTAAAAATCACCTTGAGCGGCACGTCTAGGAATTTCAGTCATTGCTTTTTGAACATGAGTTGCAAGCTCTAGCATCTCAGGTTCAAGTGGATTTCCACCATGAATTGCTAATTCAAGATCCATAGTGACTAAGTAGCGTTTCCCATTTCCATACTCAACAAGCATAATTCTACACGGCATAAAACCACCAAAATAACGAGAATGATTTAAAAATACCTTCGCTATGTGAAGAGAACACATAGAAATTATCCTTGCATGTTTAATTTCCTCTGGAGCCGCATCGTCTTTAGTGTACATTTTAATGTCACCAGTGATACGCATATTGTACTCTTCAGCAAGCGTGTGAATAGATTCTGCGGCATCTTCATTAGATACCTCTTCTTTTACTTCAAACTCTATCATCATAGCATTTGCAGGATCACCAGTTTCTAAAACCTTTTCAAACATATTCATATAAGCTGGGATAGCACCGCTATCAAGACCTACTACTTTTGATCCCATTTTTACGTATCCGGTGATTCCAGCAACTATTACAATAGTACCAATTAACGCAAGTAAATTTTTTATCATTTCTTTTCCTTTGTTTTAACTATATCTATATGTCTCTCTCTATCACTCTTTTAAATGTATTGAAGTAATTATCATTTAAAACTTCCATACTCATTTCTACGTCATTTACTTTGATTGAATCTCCACCAACAGTTCCGATTTTCTCAACTGCCATTGACTCGTCTAACATAGCTTCAAACGCAGCACAGTTTTCAGGTTTCACTTCTATTATAGCACGACTTTGTGACTCTGCAAAGATATCTCTCTCATCTGCAACACTCATCTCCACATCACAACCAAGCCCAGAAGTTGCAACCATTTTAGCAAGTGCGATAGCTACACCACCAGAACTTGCATCTTTAGCACACTCTAGTAGATTTTTCTTATTACCTTCGATTACTAGTTCCCAAAGAGCTAGTTCACTTTTGTAGTTTATAACTGGCATAGTACCAGCAACAGTTCCACAAATTTCTTTCATGTATAAAGAACCACCAAACTCCGACATTGATTCACCAACTAAGTAGAGTGCATTTCCTTCATTTTGAAAGCTAGACATTAAAACATTGTTTTGGTCATCATTTACACCAACAGTTGCTATAGATGGCGTTGGGAAAACTGAAACACCATTTGTTTCATTATAGAGTGAAACATTTCCACCGATAACTGGAGTAGTAAGTTCAGCACAGGCTTCTTTAATACCTAGACACCCTTGTGCAAACTGCCACATAACTTCAGGATTTTCAGGATTACCATAGTTAAGACAATCAGTAATAGCTAATGGACGAGCACCACTCATAGCAACATTACGACCAGACTCTACAACAGCTGCTGCTGCACCGTTTTTAGGGTCAACATAACAGTAACGAACATTACAATCAGCACTCATTGCAAGTGCTTTTCCATTCTCTTTTACACGGATAACAGAAGCGTCAAGCATACCACCTTTTTTAATAGTGTTTGTTTGTACCATAGAATCATACTGAGTATAAATCCAAGA
>CAWUTM010000089.1:0-13815 GCA_963925755.1 uncultured Sulfurimonas sp.
TAAACCTCCAAGAAAATCTAATTTTGCTAAGTATACTCTTTAGACACAAAAAGTAAATTTAAATATATAGAATTACTAAATGAGATTATAAGTTTTTGAAAATATTATGGAAGGAGAGAAGAAAGATGCCTATAAAAGCAACTTCCTAAGGTAGAAAAAGTGTGAAACTAGATGTTGTCACGAATTTGTAGAGTCTCTACAAGTGTAAGATATGCTTCTTTATTAGTACGTTTGAAGTACTTCATAAGACGACGACGTTTACCAACTAGCTTAAGTAGTCCTAAACGTGACGCATGATCTTTTTTAAATACTTTTAAGTGCTCTGTTAGCTCTGCAATTCTCGTAGTTAATAATGCAATTTGAACTTCACTTGAACCAGTGTCATTCTCATTACGTCCGTGTTTTGCAACGATTTCTTGTTTTTTAGCCGTATCTAAAGCCATAATAGCCTCCTGATGGGTATAATAATCTAACTTAAATGCGCAAGGCGAATAAAGCTGAACTGGAATTATATCCAAATTTTAGCTATAATAAAAGTTCTAAATAATCATAAAGTATAAAATATGTTAATAACACGAGCAAGCGAATATGCCATACTCTCCTTAATAGTCCTTTCATCCGCTAAAGAGCCTATGGATAGTGAAACTTTATCTAAAGAACTTACAATTTCTAAGAGTTTTTTAGCAAAAATTTTGCAAGCACTCGCAAAAGAAAAAATACTCAAATCATATAAGGGTGTAAAGGGTGGTTTTGCTCTTAACAAAACCCCCGTCGAAATTGATATGCTTACTGTTATGACATGCGTTGAGGGGAAAACTCCTGCTGTTTTTGAATGTGCTCCAGCTGAAAGTAGATGCCCTTCAGAAAAAGCAAATATCTGTAATATCTGGCCGTTTCTAAATAAACTTCAAGGCAAGATAGACTCTTTTTTATCAGAGATCACACTTGCTGACATCATAGACTAAGACTTTTTACTTTGGCAAAAAAGCGCACATTTAAACAACAAGTCGGAATATCTCTTAACTTCTTACTAGGTCAAAAAGACTTAAGCGTTGTTGTATTTGTTATGGCAATACTCGCAATTATTATAGTGCCTTTGCCATCTGCTATGCTAGATGTGCTCTTAACAGTATCTATGTCGGTAGCTATTTTAATTTTGCTTATATCTCTTTATGTACCTAAACCAACCGACTTAACAACTTTCCCGACACTTATACTCATTATTACCCTTTTTAGACTCTCTTTAAACGTAGCTACTACAAGAATGATTTTAAGCCATGGTCATGAAGGAACTGAAAATGTAAGTAGTATCATTACAAGTTTTGGAGATTTTGTTGTTGGTGGAAACTTCGTAATAGGTATCATCGTCTTTTCAATCTTAGTTCTTATCAACTTTATGGTTATTACCAAAGGTTCGACTAGAGTTGCAGAGGTAGCAGCAAGATTTACGCTTGATAGTATGCCAGGAAAACAAATGGCGGTTGACGCCGACTTAAACGCGGGACTCATTGATGATGCAGAAGCAAAAAGTCGTCGTGGTGAAATACTTCAGGACGCAAACTTTTATGGAGCGATGGATGGTTCTTCTAAGTTTGTAAAGGGTGACGCCGTTGCCGGAATTATCATTACCCTTATTAACATTATTGGTGGATTTCTTATAGGAATATTTCAACATGATATGAGTGTTGGAGATAGTGCGTCCACTTTTACGCTTTTAACTATTGGTGATGGGCTTGTTGGACAAATTCCAGCGCTTATCATCTCTACGGCGACGGGTATTATGATTACTCGTTCTTCAGGTGATGGAGACAACTTTGCCGAAGGTGCCGTAAACCAGATGATGGGAAATGCAAAAATCATGATGATAGTTGGATTTATCATGATTTTATTTGCGCTTGTTCCTGGACTTCCCACTGCGTCTATGGGTCTTGTGGGTATTATATTTGCGGGGCTTGGTTGGGCCGTGTATAAGTACGAAAGAGGTGAACTAAGCATACTCGACGTTGACAATATACTTGGTTCAAAATCTTCCAAAGAGCTTTCAGACAAAGAGAGCCAAAAGATAAAACCTAAAAAATCAAATGAAGAAATAGCAAAAGAAGAAGAAGCCGCTTTAGAAGATATACTAAAAGTGGAGATGCTAGAACTCACCCTTGGGTATCAGCTTATTAAACTAGCCGACAACACTCAAGGCGGAGATTTACTAGAACGTATTCGTTCAATGAGACGTAAAATCGCTAGTGATTATGGATTTTTAATGCCTCAGGTTCGTATCCGTGACAACTTACATCTTCAGCCTAGTCAGTACCAAATACTCCTTAAGGGTATCAGTATTGGAGAGGGTGAGATTATGCCTGACAAGTTTCTTGCTATGGATAGTGGTATGGCTACAGGTGAGATAGATGGTATCACCACTAAAGAGCCTGCGTTTGGTCTCGATGCTCTCTGGATAGATCCTCAAGATAAAGAAGATGCTATCATTAATGGCTATACCGTAGTTGACCCTTCTACTGTTATATCTACGCATATGAGTGAGCTTATTAAGCAAAATGCGGAAGACTTACTTACTCGTCAAGAAGTGCAAACACTTATGGACAAAATTAAAGAGTCTTTTCCCGTTATTGTTACCGATGTGCTTAATGTTGCTAATATTGGGCTTATTCAACGCGTTCTTAGAGCTCTTTTACATGAAAAGATTCCTCTTAAAGATATGCTGACAATTTTAGAGACCATTGCGGATATAGCCGAGTATACGAAAAATGTAGACCTTATAACTGAACAAGTACGGGCTAAACTCTCTCGCATTATTACGCAGATGTATTCGAGCGATGATGGCGTTATCCGTCTTTTAACGTTTGATACGCAAACAGAGCAGTTGCTACTCCAGAAGTCACAAGAGCAAGATGGAACAAGAAACTTACTCTTAAACGTGGGAGAGATAAACGCGCTTATCCAAGCGACAAGCACTAAAGCCGCTGAACTTCTTCAAAAAGGAGTCTCTCCAGTAGTTGTCATAGTCGACCCACAACTTCGTCGTGGCGTTGCGGAAATATTTGAGAGATTTTCACTTGACGTTGTAACGCTCTCTCATGCGGAAATAGACTCAAGCGCGACGTTTGAAGTACTCGGATCCATCATAATAGAAACAGAATAAAAACACAAAGGTAAAATATGAAAAATAGAACAATCCACCACCTCTCGCATATAGATTTAGATGGCTACAGTTGCCAACTTGTAATGAAGTCAACTCCTTATGAAAAACACAACTATAATGCGAATTATGGTCCGGAAGTAAAATCAAAGCTAGAAATGATTCTAGAAAATATCATTAAAGATAAAAAGAGTTCACTTATCCTTATTACGGACTTGAATCTTACTGCGGATGAATCTAAATGGCTAACGCATGAGGTTGACAAGATAAATAAGAACAAGATAGATTTACGACTCACACTACTTGACCACCATGGAAGTGGCGCGCAGAGTGCGAAAAAACATGACTGGTACTATCTTGACGAGTCACGATGTGCTACAAAGATTACTTATGACTATATGAAAGAGCATTTTGAATTCGATGAGCCTGAGTGGATGAATAAATATGTAGATGTTGTAAACGCAGTGGACTTATGGAAAAAAGAAGAGCATGACAACTTTGAGTATGGCAAAGTTTGTATGAGACTAGTCACTGAAACACGAGAACTTAACCGTGTTATGTTTGCGAATGAAGATTCATTGTACAAACTCGCACTCCTTCAAGAAGCTGTAAAATACATCTATGAAGAAAACGCTCCTATAGTTTTAGATGAAAAAATTCATACGATTAAAAAAGATTTTTTTCAAGAAGGAAAAAATGATACGCTCGATAATCTTGCAACCGCATACATAGTAAACCTTCTTGGTGCAAAACGCAATACGAATACTATATACTACAAAGGCTACAAAGGCTTTTTATCTTATGCTGTTGGAAATACTTCAATAGTGGGAAATGGTTTTTTAGTCGCGTTTCCTGAATATGACTTTATAGTAGATGTAAGCTTCAAAGGGGCGATGAGCCTTAGAGCCGATAACAAAGTGAGTGTAGCTCAAATATCTAAAGAGTGGGCAAATGGTGGTGGACATCCAAATGCTGCTGGTGGGAGAATAATGGGATTTAAAGAACAGTATAACTATGTGAAAGTGAAAAATCAAATAGAAGCTCTTATCAGCGATAAAGAGTCTGTTGCTGGAGATTTGGACTATAAAACTGAAGCTTAAAAGCTTTAGTTATTTACAAAGTATCTTTCTACTCCATTCGCAAGGCCTAACGCCATTCTTTCTTGATACTTTGAAGAGACAAGTCTTGTCGCTTCTGTTGGATGTGTTATAAATCCAACTTCCACTAAAACAGCTGGCATTTGTGCTCCAACTAAGACCCAAAAGGGTCCTTCTCTTACTCCAGCGTCTTTTACTTTGTCATAAGTCTTACAAAGGGATGCCAACGCACCACGTTGTAGGTCAATAGCGAGCTTGTTAGCCGCAACAATATTATGTGAATTAACTGTATTTAAAAAGCTCTGCTTTCCATAGATATCCATCTCGCTTAAATCAGCAGAGTTTTCTTTAGCCGCAACTCTTTTTGCTCTCGCAGAACGTGACTTTGCAAGAAAAAAACACTCTATTCCATGGACCTGTTTTGATATCTTTTTTCCAACCGCGTTTGCATGAATACTTATAAAAAGGTCTGCGTTTTTTCTATTGGCAAATTTAGTTCTGTCGCTCAATTTTACAAACTTGTCGCTATCTCTTGTCATAAAAACTTTAAATCCACGAGCCACTAAAACTTTTTTTAACTTTTTGGCTATACTGAGTACTACAACTTTTTCTCTATATCTTTTATATCCTACCGCGCCTGGGTCTTTTCCACCATGTCCAGCGTCTATAACTATTACCTTATTTCTATCAAGTCTTAGAGGAGGTATATTCTTTGGAGACACACCCTTTTTTAATGAAGATTTTGGAGCCGTTATTTTCACAATTAAAGAGAAATCATCTTTTTTAAATGAAATTTTTACTTTAGCACTATCTTCTATAACTAAACGCAAGGTATTTGGATTAAATTGAGCTAGTTTTATTCGTTCTATATCGTCTTTTCTCAACTTCTGAGAACGAGTTAACATAGAAGCGTGAATGTCAAAAATATACTTATTTTTTTTTGTATTTTTATCATACATGCGAAAGTAGTTGATTTGATTATTTCGTAGTTTTTTATCAAAGAGTAAAACGAGTCTGCCATCATTCCATCTTACTGACTTAAGTTTGTGTGTAGATTTTATTTTTAAATTCTTAGCTTTTTTTACGATTTTTGGAGGAGCGGGTTTAATTTTTTTTAGCTCATCAGAATACTGAGAAACATCTATGTGTAGTTTAATACCACTGCTGACAATCCCTTTCAAAGAAGATACACGAAGAGTTTTATCTTCACTCATCAATGCTCTTAAATAGAGGTTTTTATAGTCATTATACGCACGAAATTGATTAGTTTTACTTTGAGATTTTGCAAAATCGTAGGCACGAGAGAGAAGTTCTTTGTCACCAATAGCATAAAGAGAGACTGTAAATACTAATAAAGTAACAAGAAGGCGAAACATTTATCTTCTATTCGCCTTCGATAAGTTTTGTCATAAGTTCTTTTACTGAGATGATTTCTTTGAGTCTATAACCATTTGTTCCAGAGAAGAAAAGTCCTGTTTCGAGGTTTCCTTCATACGCGTCACTCAGTCTGTCGGCTATACAAAAACCAACTTCTTTAGCTTCCACTCCACGATTACAAGGTGCAACACAGTTTGAAATACACTTAATGTCTGGACCTTCGCGTTTCTCAACTAAATGAGTTAGGGCAGTAACTACCCCCTGCGCTGGATATCCAACAGGTGAACCCATTAACTGGATATCACCTTCTTCCGCATCTAAAATAACTTGCTTGAAGTTGTCATGCGCGTCACACTCATGCGTTCCAATAAAACGAGTTCCCATTTGAACGCCCTGAGCGCCAAGAGCCATCATTTCTTCTATATCATTTTTATCCCAAACGCCACCAGCGGCAATAACTGGAATATCACCCCATAATGCGGCTTCTGCAACTACAGGAGCTACAAGGTTTTCTAATCGGTACTCTTCAAGTTTACATTGTTCGTATGTAAAACCTTGGTGACCCCCACTCTTTGGTCCCTCGACTATTACAGCATCAGGAAGTCTGTCGTAACGTTTTTTCCAGCGTTTACAGATTATTTTTAGAGCTTTTGCGGAAGAAACAATAGGCACAAGTGCTACATCTGGATAACCTTCGGTGAATTCTGGCATATTTGTTGGGAGTCCTGCTCCTGTAATAATAATATCAATACCAAGTTCGCATGCATTTCTAACAACATTACCATAACCACTGATAGCATACAGAATATTTGCGGCAAGTGGTTTGTCTCCTGCTATACTTCTCGCGCTCTTGATGATTGCTTCAAAACCATCTCTTGAGTAAAAGTTATCTTCACTTAATGGTCTGTTTGCAACTAATTTTCCTGCAAACTCTTTGTCCATAAAGTATCCAGTTCCAACTGAACTTATAACACCAAGTCCACCCTCTTTTGAAACGTTACCGGCAAGTTGGTCCCAACTAATACCAACCCCCATTCCACCTTGAATGATGGGCTTTTCAATTATGTATTTTCCAATTTTTAAAGAGTTGAAGCTCATTAGTTTACCTTTAACTTTGCGAATTTTCTTTTTCCAACTTGGAGTAGATACTCTCCAGCTGTTAGTTCCAACTTTTCATCAGATACTTTTTCTTGGTTTATTTTAACACCACCTTGCTTAATATCTCGCCTTGCTTGAGAAGTTGATGGCTCAATGTTACAATCTACCAATGCTTTTGCTATCCAGACCGGACCTTCACAGCTAAAAGTGGATATTTCTGTAGGAATTTGACTTTTAGCATGAACTTTATCAAACTCTGCTTTTGCATTTTGTGCTGCTTCTTGTGAATGAAAACGAGCAGTAATTTCTAATGCAAGTTCTTCTTTTACTTTTTTAGGATGCAGGGAACCATCTTCTACCCCTTTTTTTATATCACTAATTTCATCAAGTGACTTTGTGCTTAATAGTTCGAAATATCTCCACATTAATGCATCACTAATACTTAAAACTTTTCCAAACATATCATTTGCTTCATCGCTAACACCAATATAGTTACCTAATGATTTACTCATTTTTTGTACGCCATCAAGACCCTCTAATATAGGCATCATTAAAACCGCTTGTTGTTTTTTTACTTCATAAGATTTTTGTAGTTGACGTCCCATTAGAAGATTAAATTTTTGGTCCGTTCCACCTATTTCTATATCTGACTTTAAATGAACGCTATCATAACCCTGCAGAAGTGGGTACATAAATTCACTTACCGCAATTGGTGTTTGTGAAGAATAGCGTTTAGAGAAGTCATCGCGTTCTAACATACGAGCTACCGTAAGGTTTGAAGCAAGTTGTAACATTCCGGCTGATCCAAGTGCCTCAAGCCATTCATGATTGTAAACAATATCTGTTTTTTCTTTATCTAAAATTTTAAAAGCTTGAGTTGTATAAGACTCTATATTTTTAACTATATCCTCTTGAGTAAGTACTTTTCTTGTCACATTTTTACCTGTCGGATCACCAATAGTCGCTGTAAAACTTCCTATAAGGAATTGTATACGAGCACCATACTTCTGGAAAGTTGCAAGTTTTTGAAGCAGCACTGTATGACCTAAATGTAAATCAGGAGCAGTAGGATCAAAACCGGCTTTCACTGTATAAGTTTTTCCATCTTCAAAATATGCCTTTAAAAGTTTTTCAATTCTTTCATTATCTATAATCTCGGCAGTTCCTCTTTGTATCTCAAGTAAAGCTTTTTCTATCATTTATATTCTCTTTGTAATTATTAATTTTTATAAGCATCATCAGCGCGTAAGAGCTGGATAACTTTTATTTTGTCTTCTATTTTAACACGTAGTGTGTTAATATCTGCTTCTTTTGCCTCAAAGACTAGTTCACAGTACTTAGTATAATCAACACTCTCTTTACCTAACTCAATGGAAATAATGTCAATGTTTAACTTCACCAAAAAAGTTAAAAAGTCTGCTAGTGCCCCTTTTTCATTGAGCATAGAAGCTATAAGTTGATACTTATGTACCTTAGAGTGTTCCCATTTTACAAAAACTACTGCTGCGTTCGCATCTAATTTTTCTGTACTATGTTGACAAAGCTTATGATGCACATTCACCTTGTTTTTTTCTATAAAACCTATGACTTCATCACCAGATTTTGGATGACAACAGTAGTCAAAAACAACATCACTTACAGAACTTGCCGAGTATATATCTAGCCCTGCTAATACTGTATGCTTTAACTTAAATCTGTGTCTTGAAAGAAAGGCTGTAAATCTATTATTTTTAGAGATATCTGCTACATATTTATGTATAATATTCTTTAACTGGTCTATATCATTAGGAATACTTGAGATGTTTTCACAGTGACTTTCATCAAACCATTCTTTAACTCTACTATTATTTAAATTCATAATCGTTGCAACAATACTTACCGCGGATTTTGAGTTTATCTCCCTTATACGCGCATTACAGTTGAGTTTCATATTTGTTTGTGCTCTGGAAGTCTTCACTGCGTCTATCCAGCTACAACGAGTCATCATTTCCTCTGCCGTTATCACTTGAACAATATCACCATTGTTTAACTCTGAGAGAAGAGATGATTTTATATTATTTATAAGAACAGCCTCCGCCTTGTTGCCAACTTCTGAATGAACGGCATATGCAAAGTCAAGTGCTACAGCACCTCTAGGAAGTGTAAAAGCGTCTCCAGTAGGAGAAAAAATGCTTATATCTTCAGAGTAAAGGTCATTTTTCATTAGTGCGTAAAAATCTTCCACTGGTTCATCTTGATACTGAAGGCTATCTAACCAGTCAAGTTTTATATTACTCGCTCCACTCTTATACTTCCAATGTGCGGCTACTCCTAGCTCTGCCGTGTTATGCATATCGTAGGTTCTTATTTGTACTTCAAATATAGCCGCATCATAAAAAACGCTTGTATGAATAGTCTGGTATCCATTATCTTTCGCTACTGCTATATAGTCTTTAAAACGAGATGCTAGTGGACGAAAGTGAAGATGAATAAGTCCTAGTATTTTATAACATTCAACAGGATCTTTTACTAGCACTCTCACAGCTAAAAGATCAAGGACTTCATCTATCCCTACACCCTTTCTCTGCATCTTCAAGTAAATAGAGTAACGGTGTTTTACCCTTGAGAGTATTTCAAAGTCATCTTCGCAAAAACCATTTTGTAAAAGTAGTTTTGATATAGATTCTTTAAATTCACCGAGTCTCATCTCAATTGCGTGATAGTTTGTATCGAGGTAATTATCTATATGGTGTTTTTCTTCTTTAAAAAGGTATGAAAAGCTTAAGTCTTCAAGAATATTTTTTAAAAAACTTATCCCTAACCTATGAGCGATTGGTGAATAAACAACAAGTGTCTCTTCCGCAATTCGTAACTGTTTATGGTCTGGCAAAGCGTCTAGAGTAAGCATGTTATGAAGTCTGTCACAGAGTTTTATAACTAAAACCCGGACATCTTCTATGCTTGCTAAAAGCATCTTTCTAAAAGATAAAGCAGAAGCGACAAGTCTCTCATCAGAGGTTGATGGAACAAGAGCATTATCACGGATAACATCTATTTTAGTAAGTCCACCAACAAGATGGGCAACATCTTTTCCAAATAGTTCTTCGATCTCGAGTATACTTGTATCGGTGTCTTCAACTATGTCATGTAAAAGCGCGGCAGCAGTCATAGAAGTGTCATTAGTAAGGGTTGCAACGATGGAGGCTACGAGGATTGGATGAACGATATATGGTTCACCACTTTTTCTAACTTGTTCTTTATGTGCCTCTTTTGAGTATGCAAGAGCTTTTACAAGCTGATCACTACGCTCTACCTTTGAGAAAAGGTACGCACTTGCTGAATCAACATCATGAAGATGTTTAATCTTCTCAATCTCAATTTGACTCAGAGGCAAAAGGATTACTCTTCTATATCTGTGAAGCCTTTTATTTTAATAAGACCTTCTGCGATTTCCATAAGAGCTAAGTCAGCTGACTTAACACTTTGAGTATTTACACTTAGTTTACTTGGTGCACCATTTTCTAACTCATCACATCTAGTAGCAACGGCGATTGCTAGTTGGTAGTTATCCATACTTGGATTATCTGTTAATATTTTTGCTGTTAATTCATTTGTTTTCATTCTTTGGTTTCCTTTTAGTTTTTTATCTTACTATTGAACATGTTGACATATTTCCGTTGAGTATCTCTAAGAGATTTCCCTTAACGGACATGTCGCAAACAATAATAGGAAGTTTGTTATCTTTTGCAAGTGCTATAGACGTATCATCCATAACCTTAATGTGATCCTGAAGCGCTTCGTCGTAAGTAAGCTCATTAAGTTTTACCGCATCACTATATATTTCTGGATCTTTATCATAAACGCCGTCAACTTTTGTCGCTTTTATGATTACTTCCGCACCTATTTCAACAGCTCTTAGCGTTGCCGCAGTGTCTGTTGTAAAGAAAGGATTTCCTGTTCCTGCAGCAAATATAACTACACGACCCTTATCTAAATGACGATTCGCTTTACGGTTGATGTATGGTTCAGCAATCTGTTCCATTTTAATAGCTGTTTGCATACGAACTTCAAGTCCAGCATGTTCACAAGCTTCTTGCATCGCAACACCGTTTATAACGGTTGCAAGCATTCCCATATAGTCACCAGATGTACGTTTAATAATACCATCTTGAGCAGCGGTTACACCACGAATGATATTGCCACCACCGATAACTATTCCAACTTCAATACCTGCGTTTACGAGAGTTTTTATCTCTTGCGCAATGTATTTTAAAATTTGTGTGTCAATGCCATGACCTGCTTCACCAGCAAGTGCTTCACCTGAAAACTTCACTAAAACGCGTTTCTTAGCCATCTATACACCTTTTTATGAAAATCCGTGAATTATACTAAAAAATCTCTTTATAAATGCTTGGGTATAATGTCACATGCAAAATTTAGAATTAAACAATATATTTATAAAGTCCAAAGTCCCGTCAAAAAAACTCATGATTATTCTTCACGGACGTGGCGACTCTTCCGAAGGTTTTCGTGGTTTACCTGATTTTTTAAACATCGATGAAATGAACTATATACTCTTTGATGCTCCCTTTGAATACTTTAGTGGTCATTCATGGTATCAACTTCCCCCCGATCAACTCCCAGGGATTGAGTATTCGTGTGAAATTTTAGGGAAAGATTTAGATACTCTTTTCCAAAATGATTTCAACGCTAACGAAAGTTTCCTCTTTGGTTTTTCTCAAGGTTCATTACTTACCTTTGAGTTTGGATCAAGGTATCATAAAGTTTTAGCTGGTTATATCGCGGTGAGTGGTTATATTTATGATGCGAAAAAACTACTTCAAGAGATGAATCCAGCGGTTAAAGAAGCCCCATGGTTATGTACACATGGGACAAGCGATGGTGTTTTGGCCTTTGAAACTTCAGAGAAACAAGTCAAAATGTTACAAGATGATGGTTTTAACGTCGTCTTTAAAAGTTATGATAAAGAACATAACATCGATAGAGATGAGATAGAGATGATATCATTATGGATGAAAGACATCATCTCTTCCTAGAAGTATTTACTTAGTATAAAGCATTATAAAGGGCATAATTTCAGAGAAAACAACTGCCCTTTTCTCTTCTTGCGTATGTAAAATCAACTCTAACATCAATGCTATATTTTCATCTATGTCTTTTACAAGCTTTCTTATATTTGGAAGTTTTTCATCTTTTACAAGGTTTGTAAACCGCCCAAATGACGAATATGCTTCTTCTTTTGTGAGTTGATAGTACAGCTTGCGTCCAAGTTCAAAAACTTCAAACTCTTCATTTTTCCCTGTAGTAACCTTTGTCTCGTAACCAAAATCCACTTCTATGTTTTTAGCTCTAAAATAGGCCTGAAGCATCATTATAAAACCGATTTTCGCAGTTGTGTAATTTGCTAAAACCCTATCAAAAAAGAGTTCAAACGCCTCTCCATCCTTTCTCATTCTTTTATACTCTAACATGAGTGATTCTACATAGTATTTTGCGTAATCAAGTGGCGCTGACTTTATAACGGTATGTCCCTCTCTCGATTCACCTGAGAGTTGTCCTCCTAAAAGTATATGAACGCCACTACCATTTATACCCTCTATTTTAGCCTTACAGCCTTCAAAACCGACATCACCAAGTCCATGGATACCACAGCCTTTAACGCAAGCTGACCAGTACATTCTTATACGGCCTGATTCTAAACTCACATTGTCACTTAGATACTGCGCCATCGCCATTGCGTCATATTTGTTTTCTATTACGCCAAAAGGACAGTGCTCAGTACCCGCACAAGCGATAAGATGATTAAAATATGGCGTATGTATATTTTTGTACTCTAAAAAGAACTCTTCTTCTAAAAGCGCGGTCACATCCTTTACTCCCATAATGTAAAAACTTTGTTCAATGTCAAAACGTAGTTCTGAGTTTCCATATTTTTGAGCTAATAATCCTGCGTTTGTCATAGCCGTTCCTGAAAAAACACCTGAGGGAACAACTACATGAGCTCCAATTGTCCCATCACGAAGCTGTATTTTCCCATGATCTGGCTCAATATAATCCATCTTAGTCATGCTCTCGCCAGAAGTTGCAAAGTCAATCCCCGCGTTTTCGCGAATTGCCTCTTCCATCGCTTTCATCCCAACAGCTTCTATAAGAAAATGAAGTCTATTTTTGTTACGGTTGTCACGAAATCCATATCGTTTAAAAAGGTCTGTGATAGAACTAAACGCGGCCAGAACTTCTTCTTCATTTTTTAAAAATATATCCGCTTTTTTTGCGACGAGACCCACTTTCCCACCAAGGTAAAGGTTGTATCCAAACATCCCTTCTTTTTGCGCTAGAACAAAACAACAATCATTACCATATACATTACATCTGTTTGATAAGTTTCCACTGATAGAAGTATTAAATTTGCGAGGAAGTGTAGAGATCCATTCCGCAGAACCAAGAAATGTTTCTTGAATTTTAAGAAGTGTTTTGTGAGATGGAAGTACATTGTCAAATGCCAAGTCATCAAAAGGGTCAGCAACTATTCCTCTAATGTTATCTACACCCGTTTGAAAAGCGGAGATACCAACCCCCTCAAGTCTTTTTATAATAATAGGAAGAGATTCAATAGTAAGATAACGAAGTTCACACTGCTGACGTGTTGTGAGATCTATATAATCCTGTCCAAATTCTTTTGCACATTCACCGATAACTACAGCTTGTTCGGCTTCCATAAATCCACCAGGTATACGAAGTTTTAGCATAAACTTCCCAGGTGTTGCAGGTCTATAGTAGATTCCAAAACATTTTAAAAAGTATGTTTTATCTTCTTCGGGAATGCTATCAAAACCATTAGCCGCATACTCTTCAAGTTTGTCATAAGCCTCTTGTGGCGTTTTAGAGTCTTTTACCAATTCTATTTTATTTCTTTTTTTATTTCTTGCGTCAAATGCTTCTTGTAATGCTTGCATGATAATCTCTTCCATAATTTAATTACTATATGGTACCTATTTTATAAGCGTATGAAAGAGTATATACGCCTATCTTTTATACAACCTCTACCTCTTTAAACGCCACACTTGTTTTAATTCCTTCCCAAGCAGTTTT
>CAWUTM010000090.1:0-6396 GCA_963925755.1 uncultured Sulfurimonas sp.
AAAGATAAATAGAGAGAACAAATCCCTCTATTTATTAATATTTAGTTATTTATAACTATATTTTTTCGGCCATTGGAACATCATAAAGAATGTCATCCATTGGATGTCTGTACATTGGCATTGCAAGACGCTTCTCGTCAAGTATATGACCGATGAAACCAATTGAGCGACCAACGATAAAGAATGCGTTAAGAGTACCAGAAGCGATAAATTCATTTATCTCCGCTTCAGTGTAGCCCAATGCTCTCCACATATCAACCATTAAGATACCTATAGTACCATCAACATTTAAGATAAGATTCTCTTTTTTAGATGTAGTAAGAGCTTCAACAGTTCTTGCATAGTCTAAAAGTGGCGTTGATGGAAAATGCTCAGCAGCAAAATTCATAAGACCAGTTACGCGTAAGTCTGGATTTTTAAGAGACTTAATACGGTGACCGATACCTGGAATTGGGATACCTTCTTTTTTCATATAACCTAGGAACTCTTTTGGAGTCAATCCATTATCATCAGCATACTTAAAGTGTTGAGCAGCTCCATCAATAGCACCACCAAAACGTGGACCGATTGTTAAAAGACCAGTTACAAGTGATTCAACAACTGATTTACCAGCTCTTGCAGTTACTTTTGCATTGTGCGCGCCAGAAACAGCAGGACCATGGTCAGCAACAGTTTTCATTACAGTTTCAATAAAGTCAGTAGCCCATTTTGGATACTGTTTTTTGAACCATAAAAGTGATACAACATCACCGATACCTTTACCAGTATCTGGAGTTGCAACGCTAGAAATTGGGAAACCAGCATAAGTACACTCTTCACCACGGTCATCAGAAATAGTACAGATAAACTCTTTACTTCTTCTAACAGTAGGACAAACACTCATATCAGGCTCTGGGATATCAGCTAATTTCATACCTTCAAATACTTCTTTAATCATACCAGGAAGTTCATTGAATGAATTTGGAACATGAATTCCAGCTTCTCTCATTGCATTGTTTTTGTAATCAGCAGTTTCCATTTCGCCATTTGCGGAAGCACCCGCATGACCAAACTGAACACCTGAATCGTAATACTTAGCAATCGTACCAATACACCATGCGATAACGGGCTTAGTTATAGTACCATTTTTGATAGCTTCAATAACTTTATACTCTTCAGTACCGCCAACTTCACCAAGAAGAATCATGTACTTAACAGCAGGGTTTTTTTCCATTCTAAGCATGTTGTCTATGAAAACACTTCCAACAAATCTGTCACCACCAATAGCAACACCCTCAGCAATACCATCAGCATTAATAGAAATAATGTTAGAAAGTTCGTTGAATAGACCACCAGAACGAGTTACGAGTCCACAAGAACCTGCACGGTGAAGTTTAGAGTTAACAATGTTAGTAATAGTACCACCTATGTTAGCTACTTTGAATGCACCTGGAGTAATAGCACCAACAGTTGCAGGACCGATAATAGTTACATTTTTCTCACGCGCAGTTTGATTCATAGCACGAGCTAAACGCTCAGGAATTCCCTCAGCAGTAATCATCATTGATGAAAAACCACCAATTTCCAATGCTTCCATAGTAACATCGTAAGCAGTTCTAAATGATGCAAAGTTTAAAAGAACATCAGCTTGTGGCTGAGCTTTTTTAGCTGCTGCAGTTGTTTTGAAAAGAGGAATCATAACTTCATCTGGTCCAAAAAAGAACTTCTCAAATTTGTTTCCACTTGTAGGCGCAACAATTGCAGCTACTGATGGAGTTTTTCTTTGAATAGTGTAATCGTAATCTAACATTCTTTGAATAGCAGTTTTATTGTTATTCCAAAAGATTGCCTGTGTGTCTTTAGTATATAGTTGTTCCATTATTTCTCCTTACTTCTCTAGTGCCATACGAACGATGTCAGTAACATGCGTCTCAGGACCGTAAACTTCGATGTATAAACCTAATCTATCTGCAGCTTCTTTGATGTCTTTAAGACCTTTTTCGTAGTTTGGTCCACCACGTCTAACGTAGATTTTAAGATCAACAGCTTTCATTTTCTCAGCATATACTTCAAATGCTTGAATAATACCTGTAAATGTTTTAGCAACGTCAGTAAAGTTAGCGATAGCTCCACCAATAATCATAACTTTTCCACGACCACTAGGATCTTTTTGTCTAGTCATTAAGTCAAGTAATGTTTCAGCATAAAACTTAGTTTCACCAGTAGTTGGACCACCAGAGTACTCACCATAGTTAGCTAAGTCATCTATTCCAGCCATGTCAGCAATAGTATCAGCATAAACAACTGAAGCACCACCACCTGCAACCATAGTCCAGATTCTAGCTTCTGGCTTAAGTAGAGTAAGTTTTAATGAAGCGCCAGTTTTAGCATCAGCTTCTTCAATAGCTGTAACTTCTGGAGATTTAGCTTCCATACCAAACGCAGTAGGATATTCAATATTTCCCCACTCTTCAACCATCATGAAACCAGCAGTATCATCAAGTTTAGCAACCATATCTAAAAGTTCAATTTTAGTACCTTGCATAACGAAAGGATTAATTTCAAGGTATGCGAAGTTTAACTCACGGTATGCTTTAAAGAAACCGATACAAAATTCAGCAAAGTTAGCTTTATCTTTATCTGCTACGTCTTTAGGAACATTTGCTCTAATTGCTGTTGCTATTTCATCTTCAGTTGCAGTAATTGCAAATGGCACTTCAACAACTTTAGCATCCCAATTTTCTTCAATTGCGATACCACCTTCAGCAGACATATAAATAACGTCATTATCGCCAACACATGTAGCAGAAACATAATATTCTTCTTCTTGGGAGTGTGGAGTAAATGGCTCAACAATAAAGTTAGTTAATTTATCTATGCTTGGCTCACCAGTAGGAGTGTTACCATCAAATGAGAAATAAACGCTCTGATCACCTGTAGATTTTTCACCAATCCACGAAGCAGCTTTAGCTAATGTAACATCACCTGGCTTAACATCTTTAAAAAGAACTAAATCATTCATGCCGCGTTTACCAAATAACATATCTGGTTTTGCAACTAATTTCTTTTCATTTAACCAAGATGCAGTTTTTGCAGCCTCTTTAAGTTCTGATCCATTTTGAACCATAACAGTCTCGTATGCATAAGTAAAATCTGGAAAATATTTATCCCAGTGCTTTGCTAAGATTGACTTAGCATCGTATTCTCGTATCGCTTTTTGAGCCATAGAAACTCCCTATTTTGATATTTGTACACAATTTTAGCGTAAAAATATTTAAGAAATTGTTCTAGTTATATTTAATATTAAATTAGTTTATATATTGTTTATATTCGTAACATCTGCTCTGTATAGGGTCTTATTTTTGTAACTTATTGTAACAAATGCTCTCTTTTTCTCGTTATTGCTCATCTCTCTTAAAACATTTTTTTCACAATAAGAGATGTCATAAAATTTCAACCTTTTTTGCATTTTTTCATCTGTTACAATGCAATTAACACCTTTTATTTTCAATTCATTGGATAACTCTTTTGCTATATGCATATTGTATGCAAAATGATTTTTTGGTTCATCTATAACATTATATAATTCCTTATTAAAAGAAACAATTATTGAATTAAAAACTAAAATGACAAATGAAGTTACAAAAATGAGTCTATAACCTTTTCTAAACATCTTTAGCCTTACTTTATATGAACTAATGAATGATTGAGCTACAAGAGGAAGTGCTATTATTAAGTAAGGAGCGAAATGTTCTATCGCTATTCTTTGTCTAAACGAGAGTGCTAATGATAGGATGAGACCCGTTGTCGATAAATACCAAACTAAATCTATCTTAGAGGTCATATATCTTCGATGAAGGACATAGCAGATATATATAAAAATAATTGGGCTAAATACAGCGCTATAAATGCCAATAGTATCTAAGAAATGGCCTATAGGTGAGCCAGATGCATCAAAACCATATAGGTAACTTGTAAGACCATAAAGGGAAAAACTATATAGAGCTAATAAAAATCTTTTTTCAAATATATAGTAAATAAATAAGCCTAAAAATAAATACGCAAATCCAATATCAATTATGGAATAAAGTAAGAGCAATATTGTTATAAAAGGTTGTGGAAACTTTTGCTCTAAATATATAAAAAGGAGTAATCCAAAAATAACCATTCCTGCACTATTTACTACAATGGCGGAGCTAACTACTCCAGGTAATAATATAAACACTAAAACTAACCATAGTCTATCTCGCTCTTGGTCAATATATCTTTTTGAAATATCATACATCAGCAAAACACTCATTAAATGAAACAATATCATTACAAAACGCAGTCCAAAATCGTTTTGCCCAAATATATTTAAAGATTTTTGAACTAAAAACTGGAGAAATGAAAAATCACCATACAGAAGAGAAGCTTCATCGGAGGATATAGAAACATTATATGTTTGAAAGAAAAGTATGCAAGCATCAACTCCCAATATAAGAAAGAAGATGTATCTATGTATCATAACCGTAAGAAATTTCCAATTATTTCATGTCCATACTCACTCATTATTGATTCTGGATGAAACTGAACACCATAAATCTCTTTATCTTTAATCTTTAATGCCATTATTTCGTGATCATCTTCGCTAAATGCCGTTACCTCTATCTCTTTGGGAAGATTCCCTTTATCCACTATCAAAGAATGGTAGCGTGTTGCAACAAATTCTTGAGGTAAATCTTTAAACAAATCACAATTAGCACTCTGTTTCATTACGGATGTTTTCCCGTGCATCATTTTTTCTGCGCGTACTACATTACCGCCAAACACTTGAGCTATACTTTGATGGCCTAAGCAAATACCTAAAATAGGGACTTTATCTTGAAAGTATTTAATAACATCGAGAGTAATTCCTGCTTCATCCGGAGAAGCTGGACCAGGAGATATTATAATTTTTTCAGGAGAGAGTGCTTCTATTTCTTCTACACTCATCTCATCATTTCTAATTACTTTAAGATTAGCTCCTAGCTCTCGGCAGTACTGAACTATATTATAAGTAAAACTATCATAATTATCTATCATTAAAATCAATTCTATTTTCCTCTATTTTTTATATACAAAATTATATCTTTATTATCTTGTTATAAATATTAGTCACTCTTTTGAACCTGTTTTTTATTTGTCAATTTTTGGAGATAATTTGAAATATTTATCAATGAAAACGTTACAAGAAAAATCATGAGTCCAGGGAAAAAACTTACCCACCACGCTATTTCAATAACATCTTTTCCTCCACTAATAATAGTTCCCCAACTCATTTGCGGAGAAACAATTCCTAAACCCAAAAAACTGAGCCCTGACTCTGCTAAGATTGCTCCCCCCACACCAAAAGTAAAGCTTACAAAATAAATAGGAGCTAAAATTGGAGCGTAGTATTTCAATAATATTTTGAATTTATTTACCTTCGCTATGTTCAAGATTTTTATATAGGGTTGAGAGCTGACTTTAAAACTCTCAGAGCGAATTAGTCTAGCTGTTGTCATCCAACCCGTAATAGAAATAATAATGATTAGGACAAATATAGAAGCTGATATATAACTCACTAAGGCTAAAAGTAAAAAAAATGTTGGGAAAGTTAAAAACAAATCTACTATTATTATAAATGCCTTGTCAACTTTTCCTCGGAAGTATCCAGCTGTCGACCCCACAATAAGTCCTATAAATGAGGCGATAAAAGCACTACCAACACCAATAATTAAAGAAGTTTTTCCACCTTCAATAAGACGAGCTAAAATATCCCGACCCAATCTATCTGTTCCTAATATGTATTCAAATGAGGGAGGGAGGAGTATGGCCTCTTTATGTAATGTTGCTGCATCAACTGCATATACATACACCCCAAAAAAAGAGAACATAAATATAAAGAGAATAACAAATATACTAAATTTAGGCATAAATATTACTGTTTAATACCTAAGAGTGTTTGCATCATCTGATCAACTGTTGTAATAATCTTAGCAGCTGCGCCATATGCTGTTTGATACTTAATAAGATTTGTTAATTCTTCGTCAATACTTACCTTAGACGTAGAATCATATTCCATCTGTATGGAATTAAAGGCTGTTGAAATAGTTTCGTTTCTGGTTATTGCCGAGTTCGTTGAGATACCCACATAAGTCGTTGTAATATCATACATGCCGTATACCGTTGAATCATATGACTTATCCGCTGCTTTAAAGTTATAAGTTTCAAACTGCTGCTGAACCATATCTAACGCAACTCTATTATCTCCAGCATTAGTAGAATACCCAGATGCGATACCTGTTGGGTTATTTCTGAGATCAAATGCCAAATTCATATTTTTCGCACTATCTCCATCAAGAAACCTTCCTAGTCCTATGGCTCCAGCGAAATTACTACCTGACGTAAATTCTT
>CAWUTM010000091.1:0-5229 GCA_963925755.1 uncultured Sulfurimonas sp.
TCCATTCATTATTGGCATAGTTAAATCTAAAAAAACAATTTGTGGTTTTTCCTTTTTAAACAATTCAAGAGCACTAAGACCATCTGCAGCTTCAAACAACACAGCTGATGGCTCTATTTTTTCAACTATCTTGATTAGCAAAAATCGGGCTAATTTAGAATCATCTACAATTAATATTTTCATTTATTATCCTAATGTTAATTAAGTTAATTATATCACAATTAAAATCAATTTCGTAAAATAAGGGAGTAGTGTAAAATTGTAAGCCTCCCCAAAAACTGTACCACCTAAAACAGAATAATTCTGATAAAATAAATCAGGAGCATTCATGCGAAAAAAATTAAGCAAGAAGGAAGATTTTTTTTTGTAAAATGAAAAGAAATAGAGTTGAATATGTTCTATTCACTCCAAAACAGGCCTACTATGACAGATGCACCTTTAAAATTTTCGATTCAAAAAACATTTGCTAAAATATTTGCTTATATTTTCTTCGGGCTTTCTGCTGCAATCGTATTGTCAACATTCACTACGGCGATTGGTGATATTTTAAACTCAGTAGAAATCACATCCGTTATTATACAGATGGTAAATACCAGTATTATTGCAATAGCTGTGTTTGAGCTTGCCATTGTCATCAACAAAGAGTACGGCAATGATAATGGGCATGATGTCGTTGATATGCTTAGAAGAACCCTGCCTCGATTTATCGGAACGGTGTGTGTCGCTTTGTCGCTTGAGGGGCTTATTATGGTTATTAAGTATAGCCAACTGGATATGGCAGGGAATTTATATTATCCTGTAGCTATTATTATCAGTGCGGCTTTCCTACTGATAGCACTTGGTGTATTTTTGAAATATTCCCCTACCGAGTAACACACCGACTTTACAAATAACAGAATAGAAAAATATTACAAATATTTTTTTATAACTGTTTCTAATTCATCCGCGTCTATTGGTTTTGAAATATAATCATCCATACCCACCGCTAAAAACCTTTCTCTATCGCCTTTAAGCGCATTTGCCGTTACAGCTACAATAGGTGTGTGTTTAAGGTTTTGTTCACCTTCTAGCCTTCTTATCTCTTGTGTAGCAGCTATACCATTCATATTAGGCATATTCTCATCCATCAGTATTATGTCATAGTTGTTGTTTTTAACTTTATCTATAGCTTCAAGCCCATCGTTCGCTATATTGTAAGCTAATCCAAGATCATCCAAGAGTATCGACAATAGCATCTGATTTGTTTTGTTGTCTTCAACAATTAACGCATGTCCACTAAGTAGTTCTTGATTTGTGGGTATGTCTTTTATGTCAATAGTTTGGGTAGCTTCTGTGATTGGCAGAGTAAAAGAGAAGGTGCTTCCAGCGCCTAATTCACTTTTAGCGCTAATCTCGCCACCCATCAATTCAATGAGTTGTTTTATGATTGTCAATCCAAGTCCGGTGCCACCATATTTTCTAGTCGTACTACTGTCCTCTTGTTCAAAGGCATTAAATATACTAACAATCTTATGGGGAGCTATCCCAATTCCAGTATCAATAACTTCACAGTAAAGCTCATTCGTATTCATTAAATAATTTACGGATACTTGAACTTGACTATCATCACTGGAGAATTTCAGAGAATTACTAAGTAAATTGGCAAGAACTTGTTTAAGCCGTGTGCTATCGCCTAAAATATATTTCGGCATTCTATCATCTATGGATAGTTTTATTGTTATGTTTTTTTCTTTAGCTTTCTCTGTAAATAATTGGACAGTTTGAGTAACCGTTTCTGAAACATTAAATGGAACTTTTTCAATTAACAATTTACCAGTTTCAATTTTAGAAAAATCAAGTATATCGTTTATTATGTCAATTAGTGAATGACTGGAGTCTTTTATAATTTTTAATTTTTCTTGCTTTTTTTTGTCTTTTTCATATTTATACAAAAGATCTACAAAGCCCATAATCCCATTTAGGGGAGTGCGAATTTCATGTGACATATTCGCTAAAAATTCAGATTTAGATTTATTGGCTCTTTCCGCTTCATCTTTGGCTTTTTCAAGTTCTAAATTCGTTTTATTTTGTTGGGTAATGTCTTGCCCGGAGGTTAAAATACCTATTGCCTTCCCTCCACCATCAAAAAGAGTGGTATTTTTCCATAAAATGAGTTTTGATTCGCCACTTTTAGTTAATACATGATTTTTATGCCCATTATGAGAGTCTTTAAGCCCAATAATGTCAGAAGCGATTGTAGTTACTTCCGATTGAATATCTTTGGGTAAAAAATTCTCTACCCAATTCTTACCAATAATGTCATCCTTGGAATACCCTAAAAGTTTTGCTCCTTCTTCGTTAATCATTGTTACGTTGTTATCGTTGTCTATCGCCATAATCAGAACTTGCGCAATATCTAAGTAGTCTTGAACTTCTCTATTTTTAGCTTCTCTGTCTCTAAAAAGTTTTTTTATAGTTAAATATATAATCGTGTGAATTATCATTAGCAATATAATAGCGAGAACGTTCATTAAGGTATGTTCTTTTATTATGTCATTTAAGTAAGCACTCTTTTCGTAGGAAACAAGATAACCCACAGTCTTTTTATCTTTAATATTTTTTACTGGTAAGTAGGCTATTATGTGTCCTGAGGACTCCAAAGCAAAGGCATCACCGTGTTTAATATTTTGATAAATATCTTGTTTTAATTTTTTATTTAAGTCTCTTTCTTTATCACTACGATGAGTATGTTTGTCTTGAAGGAAATCCTCATGTTCAATACTAGGACTGTAATTAACCATAGGACGGTAATTAACCATATCTTTCATTTGCCATATATTTGTCTTAAAAATATTTTTATTTATTATAAAGTGAGATTCTACCTGATATAAGTTTTCTAAATGTTTGGTTAAAACAGTCGAAGAAAAAGCGATGTCTACGCTTCCTAAATACTCGCCTTTATAGTAAATAGGATAAATATTGCGAAAGGCATGTATAATTTTCCCCTCTTCAAGACCCCTAACTATTTTTTTATTTTTATTTACATATTTAAAGCTATATCGAACTTTTGAGAGATCGTCATTAAATTTATTTGGTTTGTGAATACGTAAAAAAGTTTTGTTATTCTCAAATGAAAAGAGAGTGATGATAACACCAGCTTTTTTTAAATTGTCAAAATGTGGTTTTATGATTTTAAATAATTCATTACGAAGAGGCACTAACGACTCATCATCTCTCGCATGTTTGGCTCTATATAAAATTTCCAGTACATTTTCTCTATCAATAACCGTGCTTTTAATGCTATCGGCTATTATTTCAAATCTATTCATGCTCACTTTATACGTATTTCTTAGCTTAGTAAGTTGTTGAGCCAGAAGAGTGTCTTTACGGACTTGCAAATCGTTCTTCGTCACAAAAAATACGGCGACTACGAGTAGCATAAATGTCAAGATAAGAGTTATTTTTAATAAAAATAAGGAATGTACAGTTTTTTTGTTCATGTAAATATTGTACATAATTATGTATAATTAACTACTTAAAATTATTACTACTTGAATTAAGGAAATAAATTTATGAATAAAAAGATATATATATGCAAGTAAGTTTTCTTGTTGGGACAATAGTAGGGTTAGTAGTACTTCTCGGGGTTCTTTTTTTAGCTCTGTTTATGGGTATGAAAAAGAAAAGCAAGAAAGAATCTTTGCCTAATAAAAAAGTTCCACAAAATGATCTGCGAACGCTCCTTGAAAAAGTAAAAAACAAAAATACATCTACTGATGAATTACAGATAGTGGTAGATACCATACTTGAGAATTTTGGTTTGATAGATGATAATAACTTTAACGTATATGGACAGATTCTTTTAAAAATTGCTCGTCATCCAAATACAAGTACAAAGGTCATACTAACTTTGGATAGAGGTCTTTATAAAAAAAATCCATCGTATAAACAAGAGATAAATAGATTCACTTCTCAGGGATTAAACTCTAGAGAAGTTTAAACTGCAATAAGTCTATCCGTTATTGGTCCTTGAACCTTATGTATATGCATAGCGGAGAGTTTTTCTAGCTCTTCTTCATCTTTTACAAATGTTGCAATGATATCTATTCCTAAAGAGTCTGTGACAATCTGAAGGGAACTCATCGAATCACTTGACTGGTCGAGCAAGAATGAAATATCAGCTTTTATAAACGCAGGGTTAAGTAGTTTGAGGTAGGCAAAACTATTTGATTCTCCTGTAAAAGAGTTTATGCCAAATCCAAATCCATATTTATTAAAGAGATAGACAAAACTTTTTACTATCTGGGTGTTGTTAATGGCAAAACTATCGGAAACTTCAAAAGAGAGTTTAAAGTTTATGTTTTTCGCATGAGTCTCAAAAAGTAGGGAAAGCTCTTCAAAAGTGGAAGGGTCTTTTAAAACTTCGTTAGATAAACGGATAGAACAGATAGTGTTATCTACCTCTGAATGAGACTTCGTGATAAGGTCCTTAAGGGCAACTAGGTACATTTTACTCACAAGACCAAGATCGATCGCTGGAGCAATAAAGTCACCATAGAAGTAGCGCTTACCCTCTCCTCCATCAATAATAAAGGTCATTACCTTGTGGTTAGTCTCTTTTGTAAGGGCATTTACCGTTGGCCAGAACTTTAGAGCAAAGTGTTTTTCTTGTATAGCCTCTTCGATGATAGCTCTCCACTGCTCTTTACCCATAGCATTATCATCATCTTTTTCTTCATAGAAATGAATATTTTCTGTGTCACTCGCTTTGGCTTGTGCAAGCGCGTTATCCGCGCGTGTAAGAAGCTCGCCAACGCTAACGCTAGGCTTAAATCTATAAATACCCATATTCACATAAACAACATTTGCGTCAAGTTTATGATGAGTCACAAGATCAGCAAACTTATCATTTATCTTTTGCGCAACAGCATTTGCATCCTTTGCTTCACAGCCGGGAAGCATAAGTGTAAACTCAGTTGAGTTAACGCGGGCTACAACACTCTCTTCGCATTCATTACAAATTTGTGTGAATCCATTTGCTAGCTCAAGGAAAAAATCATCAGTACTTCGTCTTCCAATGGCCTTAATAACAGCTTCCTCACTACTTAAAGCGACAAAGAGGACAGTTCCTCCATTGATTCTATTTTCTTGTTTGATGAGGCCCGAGAGTTTTAGCATAAGGTAGCGTCTGTTAAAGAGTTTGGTTACAGGGTCGCTATAGAGGAGCTCTTTGTTTCTTTGCGCCGCTTC